>JBEKJJ010000016.1:0-54066 GCA_050011295.1 Bryobacteraceae bacterium | reverse complement strand
TGCCGCTCATCGGCGCGCGTCACTTCCACTGATCCGTTGTCGTAGAACCACGGCCCTTGGCCCAGGAAACCGAGCGCGGGAAGCATTTTCGCGCGCGAACTCTCGTCCATCAAATCGGCTGCCAGTTGCGCCTTTACGAAAACGTCGAAAGGCATGTCGTCGTTGAACGCTTTGATCACCCAATCGCGGTAGAGATACGCGCACGGGTAGGGATTGTAGCCACGCCGCATGGGATCGAGGCTCCGGTAGTCGTCTTCGCCGAAGCGCGCGACATCCAGCCAGAATCTGCCCCATCGCTCGCCGTATTGCTCGGAAGCGAGCAGCCGATCCACAACTTTGGCGAATGCTTCCGGAGTCTTGTCGTTCTCAAACGCTTCGATCTCTTCGAAGGTGGGCGGCAGGCCGGTAAGATCCAGCGTGACGCGCCGGATCAAAGTTCGCTTATCCGCAGCCGCCACTGGTTTCAATCCCTCATGCTCGAGTTTCGCGAGTACGAAGCGGTCGATATCCGTTTTCGCCCAGGTGGTACTATTGGGCGCAGGCGCTGACGTTGCTCTTAGCGGTTGGAACGACCAAAAGGCCCGCTGTTCAGTCGTGATCACATACTCACCCGATTTCGGATTCACCACCGGCGCCGCCGTGGCCGGCCAGTTAGCACCAGCCTTCACCCAGGCATCCAGATCCGCGATTTCCTGGTCCTTTAATTTGCCGCCCATGGGCATTTTCAGCTTCGGATTAGTCTGGCGGACGGCCTGAATCAGCAGGCTTTTCTCGGGATCGCCCGGTATCATGGCTGTGCCCGATTTTCCGCCCTTCAGCATGCCTTCGCGGCTATCCACGCGCAGTCCGCCAAGCGCGGACGCAGCATGACAAGCGAAACAATTGTTGGCGAGAACCGGCCGGATGCGAGCCTCGAAAAAATCGGGGCTATCGGGCGCCGAAGTAGCTGCCAACGCGGCCGAGACGCATGCAAAGAGTCCTACGGCAGTGCGAGAGAATAAGCCCGGGCCCATGTTCCATAGTATAAAGGAGTTCAAGCTATGAATCGCCGCGGCATTGCACTAATTGCGTTCGCGCTGGTACTTTGCGGGCAGGAGAAGACCCCGAAGCCGGGCGTGAAGGCGGCCGATATCAAGATTCCCATTACGGCTCTGAAGCCCGACGCCGTGTTCGAAGTCCCGGGCTCGCCGGATTGGATCGCAGTGGGCGACTCCGTCTGGGTTTCGAATAAACCCAAGAACAGCGTGGTGCGCCTCGATCCCAAGACAAACAAAGTTGCCGAGACAATCACGGTGGGAAAAGCGCCATGCTCGGGACTAGCCATCGGCTTCGACAGCCTCTGGGTTCCGAATTGCGGCGACAAAACGCTCTCGCGCGTGGACCTGAAAACCAACCAAGTCACGGTTACCCTTCCAATGGGAATCGGCGATTCCGAGGGCGGACTCGCGGCCAGTCCGGATAGCATCTGGATACTGACGGACAAGAACGGAACGCTGGCGCGCATCGATCCAGCGACCAATAAAGTTGTGGCCGAAATCTACGTCGCCCGCGGTTCCTATATGGCTGCTTTCGGCGAGGGCGCGGTCTGGATAACCAGCACGCAAGGCAACCTGGTGAGCCGCGTGGATCCCAATACGAATCTGGTCAGCGACACCATTCCAGTAGGCAAGGCGCCGCGATTTCTGGCGGTCGGCGAAGGCGCCGTTTGGACGCTCAATCAGGGCGACGGCTCAGTTTCGAGAATCGATCCCAAGACCAACAAAGTGGTCGCGACCATTGAAGTAGGGGTCCCGGGCGAGGGCGGCGATATCGCGGTGGGAGAAGGATCGTTATGGGTAACATCGTTCGGGTTTCCGATATCGCGAATTGATCCGGCCACCAACAAAGTAGTCCAGCAATTTGTCGGCAAGGGCGGTGACGCACTGCGCGTGGGCTTGGGCTCAGTGTGGTTGTCGAATTACGAAGCGGGAACGGTGTGGCGGATCGATCCGAAACGGATCGCGGCAACCTTGGCGGAATAAAATCCGTTTCTCGTTTCTCGTTCATCGTTTCTCGTTTTTGATCGCGCATCACGCGGTGACTGGCCGCTAACTTCGCTTGTCTGCCGAATCGCTTTTCTCATCCGCGTTCATCCGCGTTTATCCGCGGCCAAGAATCAGGCAATCAGTATCCTGTCACCGCATTTCTCTGCTCGTTCCGCACGAAAGTACCTAACGAGAAACGAGAAACGAGAAACGGGTACTAAGTCATTTCCCTCGCTCAAGTTCGACGCCCAACCGTCCGAAAAGCCAATAGGTGCGTTTTCGAGTCCTAGTCGCCCTCTGTCTCCCCATCTTGGTCCGTTCCGCCGGGGCCATTACGGTCAAAGACAGCCGCGTAACTGCTTCAGTTACTGAGGAATCCTGCCGCGTCCCGAAAGCGGCGGCCTTGTTTCAGCCTACCGATCGTCAGGCATTCCTCTGGTTTGAAGCCTGGCAGGTCCGATCAGGCGATCAGTTGCGCGTGGAATGGCTGGACCCCTCGGGCGCCGTCTCCACCTCGGCCGACTACGGCGAACTCCCGGATGCCGCCGAGCTGTGCTTCACCTCCCAACTCCCCATCGCCGGATTCGCGCCCGCCTCCGAGCCCGGCAACTGGAGCGTTCGCGTGGTTTCGAACGGCCGGGTCTTGTTCACCCGCCCGTTCCAGATCGCCGCCAACACAGATGCGGGCGGCCCTACTGTTACTGGTGTGACCTGGTCCGGCGTGCGCGACCAGGAGATCGATTTCACGGTAACAGGCAAGAACTTTCAGCCGAATCCGCTGGTCTTCATCGCGCAATACACGCGCTCAGGTGGATGGACCTACCTGGCCAGTCTCCAGCCTCGATCCGTAACGCCCAACCAACTCACCGTGCATTATCCAGGACTGCCGGCCAACGAATATCTGGTGATCGTGCAGAATCCCGATCAACGGATGAGCCGCCCGATGCCGTTTGTGATCGCGACGGAAGGCTATAAACTGCCCACGGCAGCTGGCGAACCGTGGGTAATCACACAAGGCCCCTACGGAACCTTCTCGCACTGGGGTAATGCGCTGCACGCTTTTGACATCGCGCCGCAGTCCGGCCGCTGCATCGTCGCGATGAAGGGAGGCATCGCGTACACGCACGACCTTGGTCTAGCGCAGGACCATCGTCACCGAAGCTTCGGGAATTACATCACCATCGATCACGCCAATGGCGAGTTCAGCCACTACGCGCATCTCGCAACTGGATCATTTGTGGTTGAGAACGGGCAGCGCGTTGAGCAGGGACAAGCACTCGCAACAGTTGGTAACAGCGGCTACACGCTCGGCGAAGGTGGCGGCTATCACGTACACGTCAGCGTGACGCGGGCGCTCGCGATTTCATCGCCCAGCGTTCCATTCCAGTTCCAGGATCTTCCGGATGCATCGCGCGCTGTCAATCGAACGGTGGTCTCCGCCAATGCGTCGGCTTTGTGCAACTGCCGCGAGAAGCACGCCGGTGCGGTTGTTGCGCAAAAACATATGGAGCCGCAGTTTTCCGGACAAGTCTCCGTCGCTCAGTGGTGGAGCGAAGTGGTTACCGTGCCGAAGGGATCGAAGACGTTCGAAGTCAGCCTGTCCTGGCCCGGCGCGAACGATTCCCTGGACCTGCACCTGGTCAGTCCCAGCGGCCGCCACTACGGCTGGTACGGCGACACGACAGGCTATTCAGGATCGAAAACCAATCCCCAGGAATTCCACTTACCCAAGCCTGAAACCGGCATGTGGCGAATCTCGGTGGAAGGCGTACGCGGCTCAGGACCAATCGAGTTCGGAGTAGAAACGACAGCCAAGAAACCGAGCCCGCAATTAGTAGCCTCGAGCGCAGGTCAGGAGTAGGTGGCGCAGACACTCGTGTCTGCAGCGCCGAGACTCGTCTCGGCGAGCGTCAGCCCAACTTCGACCTCAGCAACTCATTCACCACACCCGGATTCGCCTGCCCCTTGCTGGCCTTCATCACTTGACCAACCAGATAACCAAGCACCGTCGTCTTTCCAGATTTGTATTGCTCCACCTGCTTCACGTTGCCCGCGATCACTTCGTCGATGATTTTTTCAAGTGCGCCGGTGTCCGAGATCTGCCGCAAACCTTCGCTATCGATGATTTCCTGTGGCGATTTTCCCGTAGCGACCATCTTGGCAAAAATGTCCTTAGCCATCTTGCCGCTGATCTCGCGCTCATTGATCTTTCGGACCAGCGTGCCTATCGCTTCAGGCGCTATTTTTTCGAACGCGTCGGGCAGGGCCATGAGTTCGGTGATGATCCAGTTCGCGGTGCCTTGAGGATCGCCCGACACCGCGTTGGCCTTCTCAAAATACTCGGTGACGGACTGCGTGGCCGTCAATACATGCACCTGATAATCGCTCAGCGCGAGCTTCCCAAGCTTCTCGCGTTTCGCTCGCGGAAGTTCCGGCATGGCTTCGCGAATCCTCGCGAGCCACTCGTCGCTCACCCGCAGCGGAACCAGATCCGGTTCGGGAAAGTAGCGATAATCGTGCGCGTGTTCCTTGCTGCGCATCCCCACTGTTTCGCCGGTAGCGACGTTGTACAGGCGCGTCTCCTGCTCCACTCGGCCGCCGCTCTCGAGCACAGCCACCTGGCGCGCGATCTCGTAATCCAGCGCCATCTTGGCGAACCGGAATGAGTTCAGGTTCTTCACTTCCGCCTTGGTGCCGAATTTCTCGGCGCCCTTCAAGCGCACCGATACGTTGGCATCGCAGCGCAGTTGGCCCTTCTCCATATCGCACTCGGAGACTCCCACGTACTGCATCACCAGCTTCAGCTCGGAAAGGTATTGGTAGGCTTCTTCCGACGATCGCAAATCCGGTTCGCTCACGATTTCAATCAGCGGCGTACCGCTGCGGTTGAGATCCACGTAGGTGTAACGGTCGGAATCCTTGAAACCGTCGTGGATGCTTTTGCCCGCGTCATCCTCCATGTGGACGCGCGTGACGCCGATCACTTTTTTGACGCCGTCGGAGGTAATTTCCAGCTCGCCCTGCTCTGCCAGTGGTTGATCGTATTGCGAAATCTGGTAGCCCTTGGGAAGGTCCGGATAAAAGTAGTTCTTGCGCGCGAATCGCGAAAAGGAATTGACGGTGCAGTGCATGGCCAACGCGGCTTGGATGGCCATCTCCAGGGCCCGGGCGTTCAAAACCGGCAGCGCACCGGGGTGGCCCAGGCATACGGGACAAACATTCGTGTTAGGCGGCGCGCCGAAACCGGTCGCGCAACCACAGAAGATTTTGGTGCGGGTGTTGAGCTGGACATGCACTTCCAGCCCGATCACCGGCTCGTACTTTGCAATTTCTTCCGGCGTAGCTACGCCCAAAACACCTGAGGCCATGCTCCATTATAGGAAGACTGATCCTAGCGGATGTCGTAGCGCAGACTTGAGAGGATTTCGGATCTGGCCTCTGCCAGGTGAATGCCGAAATTGGCCGTATTCGACGCGATGTTGTTGTGAGCCACCGCGATGAGCTGGACGGAACAATTCAACGTGTTCTTGATCGGGTTTCCTTCCGGAGCGCCCATCCCGAATCCCACCACGGAACATCCTACTACGAACATGAATTCTAGTAATCTCGTCATCGCTTGTTTCTCCTGCCTGGCTCATCTCTAAAGACGAGGCTTCTACTGGTTTATTACAAGGCTTTCCTCGATGGGTTACTGCGGTTTTGTTCCGGCTAGGGACGCCGTGCCGAGTAATCCGCCTAAACCCATTGTTTCCACCGCGCTGGACGGAACGATTACCATCGCGCCCTTCTCCTTAATAGCCTCATACAACATATTCATGGCCCTCAAGTGCAATGCCACCGGATTGTTCACATACATCATGGAGGCTTCCGCGAACTTGCTCGAAATCTCGGTCTCGGCCGTGCCCAGGATGATGCGCGCCTGCCGTTCCCGCTCGGCCTGTGCCTGGCGCGACATGGCATCTTCCAGTGCTTGCGGGATGTGTACGTCGCGGATCTCGACCGATTGAACGGTGACGCCCCATGGGTTCGTTTTTTCATCCAATATGCGCTGCAGCTCTTTGCCCAGCATCTCGCGCTCCGTGATCATTTGCGCCAGATCGTGGCGGCCGATGGATTCCCGCAGAGCCGTCTGCGCGCTCATGGTAATGGCCTGGTCGAAATCCGATACTTCCAGGATGCACTTCTCGGCGTTCCATACCAGCCAGAAGATGATGGCATCCACGTTGACCGGCACGGTATCGCGCGTCAATGCCGACTCGGCTTTGACGTCAGTAACACGGACTCGCTGATCGACATATTGGCTGATGGAATCGACCACCGGAATGATGAAGAATATCCCAGGTCCACGCAGGCCGATGTAGCGGCCCAGGCGCAACACCGCGGCCTTCTGCCATTGTTCGGCGACCTTAATCGCAAACAGGAAGTACAGACCGATCGCTCCCGCAACCGGCATAGGCGCGGGATTATTGTAATAAATCGTCGGCGCCAAGCCAATTGCGATACAGACAACGAAAGCAGCAACGCCGATGGTACTTATCTGCGCGGCCCCTAATCGTCCCCCGGGTCCGCCGCGAGAAGGTCTAATCGTCAGCATTGAAAATGCCATAGCTCAAGTTCTCCTGTTCTGTTCATTCCGCAGCTCGTTGAAATAATCGAGCAGTTCCTGCATCGTGATTCCATCGGCCCCAGCCTTGGCCAGCAGTTCGCCCACTAGTTGAGTCACACGCCGCTGCCGTTCCAGATCGTTCTTCTCCGGCTGCTTATCCGTAATGAATGTGCCGGTTCCCTGCTGTGTGGCCAACACTCCCCGGATCTCCAGTTCGCGGTAAGCTCGCACCACCGTGTTAGGATTAATCGCCAAGTCAACAGCGAGCTGCCGAACCGTCGGCAGTTGGTCTCCAGCCTTGAGACTTCCGGTTGAAATACCGCCCAACACTTGATCCATGATTTGCCGATATACGGGCACGCCGCTGCGCAGGTCTAATTTCAAAACGAACCCACGCCCGGATTGACTTGCCGTAGTCATCTATAAATCTAGTGTACTAGTATAATAATACACTGTCAAGAGGAAAATGATGACTGTAAACTTCTGCCGCCATTTGACGTTTAAATAGTAGTGGGACTTAGCCTTCGATGAAGAACCGATTATTGGTCACAGCATTGTTGGTAGCCCTACCGCTGGCGCCGTCACCCAAAACGGATAAGCTATTCCAGAAGAAACTGGGCAAGGATGAGCAGATCCTGCACGCGCTCGATCGGCTGACCTTCGGCCCGCGCCCAGGCGACGTCGAGCGGCTCAAGAAGATCGGTCTAAAGAAATGGATCGACCAGCAGCTACACCCGGAACAGCTCAAGGAGAGCGTCGCGCTGGAATTGCAGCTTCTGCCGCTGGAATCCCTGCGGATGACTCCCATGGAAACGGTCGAGCGCTACCCACCGCCTCAGTTGATCAAAGCCATCGCTGACGGAAAGCAGCAGTTGCCTGAGGATCCGGTGCTACGCGCGACTGTGGAGCGGTTGGTGGCGCGCTACAAAGTGAGAAAGGGGCTGGAGCCGGCAGGAAACAGTACGGAGCTCGAGCCGGTCCATCCACTGAACGAAGTGTTGGAGCCGTGGGAACTGCAAACGCTACGCGCCGGTACGCCGGATAAAAAGCGTGATCTTTTGGAATCCATGCCGCCCGACAAGCTGGAGGAGATGCTGATTGCCATGCCGCGTCCGCAGCGGCAGCAGCTTTTCAATAACGCACCCACCGATGTCCGGCGCAAAATTCTTCTATTAAACGCTCCGCAACAGGTGGTGGCGTACGATCTGTTGGAATCGAAACTTCTGCGCGCGATCGAAAGCAACCGGCAGTTGGCTGAAGAGTTGGACGATTTCTGGTTCAACCATTTCAACGTATTTTACGAGAAAGGCGCGGACCGGTTTCTGATTCCCGAGTATGAACGCGACGTCATTCGTCCCAACGTGCTCGGCAAGTTCCGCGATTTGCTGGAAGCCACGGCCAAGAGTCCCGCGATGCTTTTTTATCTGGACAATTTCCAGAGTGTCAAGGCGGATCTGGACGCCAACAATAAAAATCGGAAAGTGAAGCGCGGGTTGAACGAAAACTACGGCCGGGAGTTGATGGAACTGCACACGCTCGGCGTGAACGGCGGCTATACGCAACAGGATGTAACCGAAGTGGCGCGCTGCTTCACAGGCTGGACTATCTTAGAGCCGCGCAAGGGCGGCGGGTTCTTCTATAACGACAAGCTGCACGATAAAGGCGAGAAGGTGGTGCTTGGCCACGTGATTCCAGCCGGCGGCGGCATGGATGACGGCGAGAAGGTGCTGGATATCCTGGCCGCGCATCCTTCCACGGCGCACTTTATTTCGAAAGAACTGGCCCAGCGCTTCGTCGCCGACAATCCACCGGATGCGCTAGTGGAATCGATGGCCCAGACGTTTCTGGCCTCGGGCGGCGACATCCGGGAAGTGATGAAAACCATGCTCGACTCGAAGGAATTCTGGTCGCAGGGCGCTTATCGGGCGAAGTTGAAAACGCCGTTCGAAATGGTGGCCAGTTCAGTTCGCGCGCTGGGCGCCGATGTTACGGAAGCCTGGGCGCTCGCAAATCAGGTGGGCACTCTGGGCGAGCCGCTGTATCGCAAGCAGGAGCCGACCGGCTACTCGAACATGAATTCCGAATGGGTGAACTCGGCGGCCCTGCTGAATCGCATGAACTTCGGGTTGCAACTGGCGAAGAATGGCGTGGAGGGCGTCAAGGTGGACGCACGGCGTTTCGGAAACAATCCGGACGCGGTGGCGAAAACCCTGATGTTCCGCAGCGCTTCCTCGCAAACGCGCTCCGCGATCAATAAGGCGCTGCGGGACCAGAAGCAAAAGACTCCCGCCTTGGTGGCCGGCCTGGTGCTCGGTTCGCCGGATTTTCAAAGAAGGTAACCATGAACACAAGACGCGTCTTTCTGAAAAATTCCGCGCTGGCAATTTTCGGCGTGGGAGCGATTCCGTCCTGGTTGTCGCGATCGGTCTACGCCGGCGATGCGTACAGCAAGCGCCGGAAGAAAATTCTAGTCGCCATTTTCCAGCGCGGGGCCGTGGATGGTCTGAACATGGTTGTTCCTTTCGGCGAAGAACGGTATTACCAGTTGCGGCCTTCCATCGCGATCCCAAGGCCCGATGGCACGCCCGCTTCGGCCGTGGATCTGGACGGATTCTTCGGTTTGCATCCGTCGCTCGCAACCCTAAAGCCGATGTTCGACGCGCGGCATCTGGCGATTGTGGATGCCGTCGGTTCGCCCGATCCAACCCGCTCGCACTTTGACGCGCAGGATTACATGGAATCCGGAACACCGGGTCTCAAGGCGACCGGGGATGGCTGGATGAACCGCGCGTTGTTGAAACAGGCGGGCGCGGCTTCGCCCTTGCGAGCCGTTAGCCTGGGCTCCGGGCTATCGCGGACGCTGCGCGGAGGGAACGACGCGATCGCGGTCAACAATCTGAATGATTTTCAGGTGAAGGATCAGAAATCCCAGGCGACTTTTGAGAGCATGTACGACCATTCGCACGATACCGTTTTGCACGGAACCGGCAAAGAGACTTTCAGCGCGGTCAAGATCATGCAGTCCATCCAGAAGCAGCGCTACACGCCGGCGAATGGCGCCAAGTATCCGGGCGGCCGCTTCGGCCAGAGCTTGCTGCAGATCGCGCGCTTGATCAAAGCGGATGTGGGCGTGGAAGTGGCATTCGCCGAAATCGGCGGCTGGGACACGCACGTGAACGAGGCGAACCAGCTTTCGAATAATCTGACGGAGTTCGGGCAATCGCTGGCGGCGCTCTACCAGGACTTGGGCGATCGCATGGAAGACGTAACGGTGGTGACGATGTCCGAATTCGGCCGGACAGTGCGGGAGAACGGCGATCGCGGAACCGATCACGGGCACGCCAACGTGATGTTCGTGATGGGCGGCGATGTCCGCGGCGGCAAGGTTTACGGCGATTGGCCGGGACTGGCTGATGACGAGCAACTTTACGAAGGCCGGGACTTGAACCTGACCACTGATTTTCGCGACGTGCTCGGCGAACTGGTGAGCAGGCACATGGGCAATCGGAATCTGAAGGCGGTTTTCCCTGGCTACAACAACCCAAAATTCAGAGGATTAATCGGCGAACGGTCGTGACAGCGAACCGATGAACCGAATAACCGAAGAACCGCTGAAAGCGCCGCTACTTCAGCACTTCTTCGATGAACGCCAGCGCGCGATCGTCTTTGCTCTGTCCCAACCAGAACATGGCTTGCTTGCGTACTTCCGGATTCCGATTATTGCGGACCACTTGAATCAGCAGCGGTACGCCGTCCCCGCCGGGTATCTGCGTCAGTGCGAAAACCGCCTTCTTCTTCACTTCGGTTTCCGGATCGTTGGCGATGGCGTCGTTAATCGCCGATTCGGCTATCTTCTGTCCGGCGCGCTGCGCCAGCCAGAATAGCGCCTGGCCGCGGACGTGCGGGCTCTTATCATTGTGCGCGACGCTGGCCACTACTTCGAGAGCTTCCGGGTTCTTATTCTGCGTGATCGCGAAAACGGCATGCTCACGAATTTTGTCACTCGGATCTTCCCGCAATATGCGGCTCACAATCTCAAACCCTCGCTGGCCGCGTGAATTTCCCAACCAGAAAATGGCCTGGCGCCGCACCTGTTCCAGCTGGCTCTGCGCCACCAGTTCTTCGAGAGCTTGGTCGGCGCTCGGATCCGCATGCATTGCGATGGCTGCTGTCGCGGCATCCCCCTTGCGCAGCTCGTTAACCATCGTGAGCAACAGGCGAATGCTTTCCGGTGGCGTCACGCCGGTCAGCCAGATGAACGGCAGGCCGCCCGCATCCAGATTGCACTCAGGCGTGAACGTTCGAATCTTGTCCGTCTGGTGATTCTCCACGCGGAATAGCACCACCAACTCTCGTGGACCTTCCAGCTTGACGGTCTGATTGTTGGAGACCGTGAAGCTCTGGTCGCCATTGCGGTGCTCGAGCGAACAGCCGCACATCACGTTGTTATTCCAGCAGCACATCTGGTGCTCGCCCGCGATCATCGGAACGGAGTAGCCGATCCAGGCTGGAGCGGACTGCGCCGCGACGATACCGCGGAAAGTCGAATCCAGCCCGCCCGCCACTGCCCGCGTTTCCATCCGCGCGTTCTCGACACGCGGCTGCTGCGCCCAAGCCGAGGCGCACAATAATACGGCGACGCAAGCAGCGGTTTTCATTTGCTCAGGATCTCCATCATGTAGTCGGTAGCTTCTTTCGTGTGCATCACCGCAAGTTGGTTGACGACGAATTTCTTGAGATTCATATCTGTCTCCTTGCGCGCGATTTCAATCATCGCTGTCGCGTTGCCTTGCACGAAAAGCGCATTGATGATGGCCTTCTTGTTTTCGAAATCCGTCTCCTGCGGATACATGCCGGCCAGGAACTGCCCGGTTTTGCTACGCCCCATCACGCCGAGTTGGTTGATCGCGTAGTGGCGCAGGCTCGGGTCTTTCTCGTTCTTTGCCAGGTCGAACAACTTATCGGAGTTGCCCGACACGAACAGCCCGTTGATAATGGCCCGTTTTACTTCGGTTGACGATTCATTCGCGTACAGCTGCGCGAGATCGGCCGATCCTCCAACATTGCCCAGCAACTGGATAGCCTGCACTTTCAATTCCGGATTAGATTCCGACTTCGCGGCAGCCAACAAGTTTTCCCGGCTGCCAGACACCATGAAGCTGTTCAGAATGGCGCGCTTGATCTGCGTATCGCTACTGCTCTTATAGACGTCCACCAGAATCTGCAGATTGTCGTGGCCGCCGTAGACACCCAGATACTCGATGGCTTTGGATTGAAGATCCGGATTGGTCCCCCCTTTCGCGACGGACGCCAGGACTTCGCGCGATTTTTGGCCGTGGGTCTGCGCCAGCACGAACAACGCCCGTTCCTTGACCCTTGGCGAGTTATTGCTCTTCAGAACCTTTTCGATCATGGGGATCGCGCGTTCGGAGTCACTCTCCGCGAGGGTCTGCAGCGCGATTAGCTTCATTTCCTCGTCGGCGGTGGCTTCGGGCGAGATGGGCTGGCCGCTTTTCTGGCGAATCTCGGCTTCGAGCGCCTTGGCGTCATCCAGCCAGCGGCTCTTCGGATAAGTCTTCTGCAATTCGGAAAGGCTGGCCAGCGCTTCGTCGCGTTTTCCCACCCGGTTCTGCGCGTACGCCCGCCAGTAGTAAGCTCCATCGGCACGGCTGCCCTTATTCTCGATCACGCGATTGAAGGACTCAATGGCCTTATCGTATGCCTTGCGATCCAGATTCGACTTACCCCGCTGGTAGTCGGAGTTGTCGCGTTCCATGGACCGCCGCACTTCTTCCTGGGCGCGACGGGCTTCCTCTTGTTCCCGCCGGGCTTCTTCTTGCGCACGCCTTTGGTCTTCCTGCGCACGCCTCGCGTCATCATCCTGCGGCTCGCCTGGCTCACCCAGTAGCGCGAGTTCTCCGAGTGCTGGTGGAGGCATTGGGGCCAGCGCAGGCATCGCAGGCATCGGCGCCATAGGCGCGATGGGCGCTATCGATGGCGCGGATTCCCAGGCACTAATCGGCTCCATCGGAGGCATGGGCGGCATGGGTGCGATCGCCGGCATCGGAGGCTTGGGTGCAATCTCCAGTGTCGGCCAATCGGCAGGCTCCGGCGGCATAGCCAATTCCCAGCGCCACGCGCGCGGCGCTACTTGAGGAGTCACTGCGCGCGGTGCCGGCCACTCGGCTGGCGGTGGAGGCGGAGGCGCCGGGAGATCCTGCGAGAGCGCCAGCATAGCCGATGCAGCCAACATTCCTGTTATCACGAAACTTCTGTACATTTTTGTCATTTCAGTCTTCCTTACAGCTTTTTTCCATCTTTTTGGGGCGCGGGCGGCACTTCCTGCTGGCGCACTTCGGACCCCATTACACGCACTTTGAACAGCAGCCCGCGGCTTTCGATCTGCTGCCGCAAATCGTCCAGCTGGCCGCTCGACACTTCCGTAGGGCTATGGGCGATCTCGATCAGAACGCGTTCCAGATCGTCCAACACATTAGCGACCGCGGTATTGCCGGTACTGCGGGCGGTCTGCCGGTACAGGCGATTGTCGTCCAGCAGCTCCGACGCCATCTGCCGCTCGTCGGTAATATCCAACTTGCCTACGTGATCCGGCGCGTTGCTCAACTCCGCCAGCACCATTTGCGACCGTTCCAGGTGATCGCCCACGGCCACCATTAAAATGCGCTCGCGAATCTGCTGGTTCTTTGCAACATCCGTACCTACCGGTTTGTGAGTCAGCCGGCCGGCCAGGAACGCCGTCACCAGCAAGGCCGCCATAGCGGGCGCCCAAATCCACCATTGCGCAAAGCGGCGCTGTTTCCGTTTGCCGATCCGCTTTTCGATCCGCTGCCAAACGGCTCTCCCGTATTCGGCGCCGCGCTCCGGCACCGGGGCCGAATCCACGGTGTTCAGCACCAACTGCAGCGCGCGGAACTCCTTCCGGCACGCTTCGCATTCCACCAGATGCTGGTCGATGGAGGCTGCTTCATCCGACTCGCCGTAATACAGGAGCACGAGTTGTTCTTCGCTAATATGATTCATCTTGCATGCCCTACTACCGGTTCCAAATTCTTGCGGAGTTTCTGCACCGCCCGAAAAATACTGTGCTTGGTGGCGTTCGTCCCGGTGCCGAGCGACGCGCCAATTTCTTCAATCGACAATCCCTCAAAATGGCGGAGGACGAAAGCCGTTCTTTCCTGCGGGCTCAGTTCATCTAACGCCGCGTTTACGCGGTCGCGCACCTGAGCGCCGTACACCACGCGATCCGGGCCCGGCGTATCCACCGCGATGTTCTGCAGGATGTCGCGTTCTTCATCCGAGCCTCGTTCGCGTTTGTCTTCGTGCCGTTTGCGCATACGAATTAAGTCCAATGAGTAATTTGATGCGATGCGAAACAGCCACGTCGCGAAACTGGATCGCGCTTCGTACCTATTCAGCTGCTTGTAGGCGCGCAAAAAGGTTTCTTGCACCACGTCCTCGGCGTCCTGTTCATTTCCAGTCATACGAAAAGCCAGTCGGAAGATGGCACGGCTGTGCTGCTCGACGAGCAGCCGAAAGGCATCGCTGTCGCCGGCTCGCGCCCGTTCGACCGCGCTGCCTGCTTCCACTTCCATCCAGCCTTTAGACTACTTATTTTCGTAACGGTTAGGCGCTACCATAGGCTTACAAGCGCTTGGAATGACCGGCCTAAGATTCGAATGCCAACCCGGCTGCACCAATTGTTGCCGCCAGAAGGGGTTTGTTTACATCACTGAGGGCGACTTGGCGCGCATGGCCAAGTTCGTGGGGATGCGGCCGCGGGACTTCGAGCGGCGTTACGTTTATCGCACTAGGCACCTGCTGCGGCTCCGGATGCCGCGCCACAGCCAATGTCATTTCCTCGGCGAAGAAGGCTGCTCCATCCATCCGGCCAAGCCTACGCAGTGCCGGATCTTTCCGTTTTGGCCGGAGCTGGTGGATTCCAAGCGCGAGTGGCTGAAAACGGCCGCGTGGTGTCCGGGGATTGGGAAGGGGCCGCTGATTCAGATTGAAAGCGCGCGTGGCCAGGCGGAGGAGATGCGGGAGGCGTACCCGGGGATGTATGGATAGGCAAGATCACAGCGAACTGGGATACTTTTCGAGATAACGCCTCAGGAACTCCTCCTTGATGTCTTTGGTTTCGTAGCGGATGGTGACCACCACATTACCGCTAGGCCACACGAAGAACAGGTGTCCAATGCTGTCGCGCATTGAGGTGTCCATAACAATTCTGCTTTGGAATTTCGTGACTGTGACGAGATACTTCGGATCGCCGACGGCAGGATTGAATGTGGCGGTATATTTGGCTTTGTAATGAGCCCAATCGGCGTTCGGATACTGTTCCACGCCAGCCGTGATTCTGGGCTGGTACGTTCCGAAAGGTGCGTCCTTCAGCGGTACGTAGCTAACAGAGTAGCTTCGTGCCGGCGGAATGGCAGCGAACTTGCCCGCCGATCCCGGGCGTCCGTCGGAGTTACTCACGAATGGTTTCTCGGCGAAAAGACCGCCGACATCCTCAAGAACCAGGGCCTGTTCGGGCGCCGTGGGTGGTAATGGCGGGAGGTTCTTGTCAGCCGGTGCTTCTGCCAGCGATTTCTGGAACGCTCCCATCCGGCGCCCCTGGGCCCGCTGCGCTTGCGTAGTCCTCGAAACCTGCCAGCCAAGAAAGATGATGATCACGGCGAAGAAGAGAATTGCGACCAGCCTGGCGGATCGGCTGATGGGGATCGCGCGTGGAGCGTCGGTGAAAATTGCTCTTTCGCTCGAGAGCAACAAAGCGAGTGATAGAGCTACGCCAGTTTGCCAGATTATAAACAGTGGAAAGAACTGGGCGTTCGGGCGCTTCAGCAGAGAGCCGAGCGTCCACCCAACAATCCCCAGAAAACCCCCAATTCCGGACCACAAAACAATCCGGCTCAAGGACCGCCAGGTAACATTCCTCGGACCGAACAGGAGAAAGGCCGCCCCGAGGATAATAAAGGCTCCGACGGTGCCGCTAATGAAAAATACCAGCAGGGGAATATTGACGCCTGACGATCCCGTTGAAGCGTGCCCCGGAAGGTGATCAAACACCTTGAAGGCCGCCAGAACCGATGCGAGAAATGCAGCAGTGGAAGCGGCAACGAATGCGACCACCTTCCCAACCGATCGAACCCCCTCATGAACCACGAAGTACGCGGCTATCCAGATGCCGAAGACGAATCCTTCATAGTATCCGGACGCCCAGTTAGGAAGCGCTTGAGTGGCTATCGTACATAGTGCCGACGCTAATCCAGCCAGCGCCAGCAGCAGCGCCGACTTTCGAGTTTGGAGCCGGTCACTCCCCTAACTATCCCAAACCTTTGTGATGGTAGGGCGTCTACCATGGAGCGAACCAGTAGGGTAGAATATCTACCAGCGCCATGCACGACGACGATCTCGATCGGGAACTTCGCGATCATCTGGATCTCGAAGCTGAAGAACTGCGGGCGGCTGGATCCAGCCCGCGTGAGGCAATCCATGCCGCGCGGCGCACCTTGGGAAACACAACCTTGCTGAAGGAGGCCATACGCGAAGTGGGCGGATGGACATCGTTAGAACGCTTCACGCAGGATTTGCGATATGGACTGCGATTGTTGCGGCGCAGCCCTGGCTTCAGCATCGTGGCAATATTGACGCTCGCGCTCGGCATTGGCGCCAATACGGCCATCTTCAGCGTGGTTAACGCATTCCTGCTGCGGCCTCTGCCCTTCGCGGACTCCAGCCGGCTCATGCGAGTCTGGCCTACGAACGGCTCCATCACCTCATATCCGAATTTCCTGGACTGGAAAACTCAGAACCGCAGCTTTGAACGAATGGAGGTTTACGTTCCGCGATCTTTCAATATCACCGGAGGCGATCGGCCGCAGCATGTTCAGGGACTGCGAACTTCCGGTGGGCTGTTGCAGCTTTTGCAGGTGAATCCAATTCACGGGCGGACTTTCGTTCCCGATGAGATTCAGCCGGGCGGGGATCACGTGGTATTGCTTTCCGAAGGCTTGTGGCAGAACCGCTTTGCGCGCGACCCGGGCGTTCTCGGCAAAACCGTGAAGCTCAACGACGAAGTATTCACCGTGATCGGAATCTTGCCTTCCACATTTCAATTTCCTCCCGACCATCCTACTGATATCGTGCTGCCGCAGCCGCCAGATCCTGACCGCGGTCATGGTTTCTTGAACGTGGTGGGCCGGCTCAAGCCGGGCGTCACGCTCGCACAGGCGCAGGTGGAAATGGATACGATCGCTAAGCAGCAAGAGCTCTTGTATCCGAAGCAAAACCAGAAGGCCGGAGTGCGAGTACTCTCGCTGCGCGATTCGTACGCCGTCAATTTTCGTCCCGCCCTTCTGATTTTCTTGAGCGCGGTGGGCTTTGTTCTGCTGATTGCGTGCGCTAACGTGGCGAATCTTTTTTTAGCGCGCACGGCGGGCCGGCACAAGGAGCTGGTGCTTCGCGCGGCACTGGGCGCAGGGCGCGTTCGGCTGATCCGGCAGCTTATCACGGAGAGTGCTCTCTTGGGGCTGGCGGGCGGAGCGGCGGGGCTCGCGATTGCTTATTGGGGAGTTCTGGGATTGGTAACTCTGGTGCGTTCCACCTTCGCGACGCACGCTTTGGATACGGCGTCTATCGATGGAACCGTACTCGCGTTCACGCTGCTTCTTTCACTCGCGGTCGGGATGGTAGCCGGATTGGCGCCGGCGTTCGGAGCGTCGCGTCTGGACGTCAACGACACGCTGAAAGAAGGCAGCCGCGGCCTTACGGGAAACCGGCGCCGCAACCGGATGCGCGCCACGCTGGAAGTAGCCGAGATTGCTCTGGCCCTGGTTCTTCTGATCGGGGCAGGCCTTATGATCAAGACTTTTGTGCTGCTCAATAGCGTGGATGCGGGGATCCATCCGGAAAATGTCCTGACCCTGAATCTGGCGATTGGTGGCAAGAAGTACGCCGAGACTCAGGCGCGGGCGCCGTTCGTATCAGAAGTTCTGCATCGCGTGGAGCAACTATCGGGCGTGCAGTCCGCCGCGGTTGTCACCGACATTCCACTGAGCGGCGATATCGACGCCGAGGGATTCAGCATCGAGGGACGCCAGGACCCCGCGCCCGATCGAAAGCTCAGTTGGAATGTCAATATAGTAGGCCCCGGCTACCTGCGCACGCTTGGAATCCCGCTGCTGAAGGGTCGGGATTTCACGGAACGCGACTCTGCATCGACGCCCTTGGTGGCGCTGATTAATCAATCGTTGGCGCGCAAATATTGGCCCAGTCAGGACCCAATCGGTGCGCGGATCTCAAGCGACAAAAAGACATGGGCTACGATTCGAGGTGTGGTGGGCGATGTCCGCCAGGGAGGGCTCGGCGCTGAGCCGGTGCCCGAGGTGTATTTATCTTACTTGCAAGATCCGTTTGCGTGGCCGTATCTGACCATGCTGGTGCACACTTCCGTGGATCCGATGAAGCTGGTGGCATCTATTCAAAGCGCGATTTGGTCGGTTGAAAAAGATTTGCCGATCACGAGCATTAAAACCATGGAACAGATCCGATCGCACTCCATCGCGCAGCCGCGACTTACCGCACTGCTGCTTAGTGTGTTCGCGGCGCTGGCGCTGATCCTCGCGGCAGTGGGAATTTACGGCGTGATGGCTTATTCCGTGACGCAGCGGACGCACGAAATGGGTTTGCGGATGGCGCTGGGCGCGCGTGCTTCCGATGTTTTGGCGCTGGTGGTCGGGCAGGGCATGCTGTTGGCTGGGGCCGGTATTGTCTTGGGCCTGGCGGGCGCTTTCGCAATGACACGGGTCCTGGAAAAGTTCTTGTGGGGAGTGCGGCCGACAGATACTTTCACTTTTATCGTTGTGTCGTTGCTGTTGGTGGCCGTTGCGCTGCTCGCGAGCTATTTGCCCGCCCGCCGTGCTACGCGCGTGGATCCGATGGTGGCGTTGAGGTACGAATAAGTCTCACTCGCGCCGCTTCAAGAAACAGACTTGACGCTCGACTTCCGTGTATCCCATGCGTTTATGCATCTCGATACTGATGGCATTGTCGATTTGCGCATCGGAGGCGATTTCGATGCAGCCGCGCGACCAGGCCCATTGGTCTCCAGCCCGTATCAAAGCTCCGCCGATGCCCTGCTTTCTGTATTCAGGCGCGACATACAATCCCTCCAGATAACCCACTGGCGACGATTCCGCGCCCTCCGCGTAATCGCGCAGGTGCACTTCCAGAAACCCGACCACAACGCCGCTATCGAGACGGGAAACGAAAACTGCCCAGCGGGAATCGGCGAGGATCTCCAATGCTTCACGCTCGCACACGGCTTCGCCCATCTGCCACAGTTGATTTCGAAGGCTGCAGTATGCGCGGAACGCTTCCGTGCCTGGCTGCACCGGCTCAATCGAGAAATTCATTCCGTGCGGAGTGCTCTGAGCGGATCGATGCCGGCTGCGCGAAACGCGGGAACTAATCCGGCCAGTACGCCGCAAACGCCAAGGATGACGGTCGACGCAATCAGCACCATAGGATCGCGAGCATTCACGCCGTAAAGTTGATTGGCCAGGATGCTCGATCCCCAAAAAGCAATGGGAATTCCAATCGCCAATCCAAGGCCGGTCTGCAGCACCGCGCTGCGCAGCACCATACCTACGACATCGGAGCGCGACGCGCCTAAGGCGATGCGGACACCGATCTCGCTGGTGCGGCGTACAACCGAATACGCTGTGATCCCATAGAGTCCGACCGTCGCAACCAATAATGCCAGCAGGCCGAATAGTGCGGTCAGCCGCGCCAACAATCGCTCCTGGTTGAAGTTGACGCTGAGCTGCTCGCCGAAGCTTCGCACCTTGAGCACGGTGAGATTGGGGTCAATCTCGGCGATGGCGCGCCGCAGCGCGGGCTCCAGATCCTTGGCGTTACTGGCCACGCGCAATTCGATGTCGTGTATCAAATTCGAACGCACCAAGCCGGACTCGGCAAAGTGGGCCTTGGCCATCTGCAGCAGCGGCAAGAAGAATGTGGGCCAAGCTTGGTCGCGGGCATCGAGATATTTGGCGTCTTCGACGATCCCGACGATCTCGTAGTCGTTCGGGTTCTGCATCCCAAAGCGCTTTCCGATGGGATTTTCATTCGGGAAAAACTTCTTCACAAAGGCCTGATTCACAACCGTGACCATCGCCGAGTTGGGAGCGTCCCGCTCGTCGATCGCGCGGCCGCGCAGCAGGTGCGTTCCGATGGTCTCGAAATAGTGCGGGCCGACGCGGAGCCACGACGCTGATGTTCCCTCTGGGCGGCCCTCGAAGTGAATGCCGGAACTCCAATTGGTTCCTTCCATGGGACTATATTGCGAGAAGCTAGCGCTTTGTACTCCGGCGATGTGCGGTAATCGCTCCTGAAGCTGCTGGTACACCGCGTGAACCCGGTCCGGCGTGTAGCCGGTGAACGCTGGACTCAGCGAGACCATCACGCGGCCGGTGGTTTCGAAGCCGAATTGCTGATGTTCGAGATTTCCCAGACTTTTGGTGAGTATGCCGGCGTAAGCCAGCAGCACCAGCGACAACGCAGCTTGAAAAACAACTAGCGACTTTTGCGGTAGCGCGGAGCTGTTCCCGGTGGAGCGATTAGCTCCGCGCAAAACCTCGGCTGGTTCGATGCGGGCGGAGATCCAGGCCGGCACAACGCCGAAGATGATGCCGGTTAATAGTGATAGTCCGAAGGCGAAACCGAGCACGGGGAGTGAGGGCGCGGCATCAATGGGAACAAAGTTCGCGCCACGAAAAGCCAGCAGGAGAATGGCGCGCGTTCCGATAAAGGCGACCGCGAGTCCCGCTACGCCGCCGACTAAGCCGAGCAGTATGCTTTCGATGAGCATTTGGCGAATCAGCCGAAGGCGGGGCGCACCGAGCGCCAGACGGATAGAGGCTTGCACGCGTCCGGCGGTTCCGCGGGCGAGCAGCAGATTCGCGATGTTGGCGCACGCGATCGCGAGCACCAACCCGGCCACTAGCATCAGCAGTCGCAAGGCTTCTTTGTAGCGCTCTTTCAGCCTTCCCACACCACCCGAGGCGGGCGTTACGCGAATTCCCTGTTTTCCAATCTCGTCGCGCTCCTTGGCGCTAACATTCGAGCCCGCCTGGTTCATGAGCCACTGCTTCAATTCGAGATCAGCTTCGGCTTGCACTTTCCCTGGGCCGGCGCCGGGTTTCATGCGGCCGATGATATACAGCCAATGGTCGCCGGCATGTTGCAGGATGGAGTTTTGACCTCGCACCAGCGGCTCGGCTGAGAGCGGAATCCAGAAATCCGGCGGATCGGTGCGCAGCGTGTCGCCGAAAAACCCGGGGGCAGCGATTCCAGCAATCGTGTAGCCGGCGCCATTGATTATGAATGTGGAGCCGACGACTTTGGGGTCGAGCGCGTAGCGCTGTCGCCAGGCGCGATAACTCAGCACTGCCACCGGTGCAGCGCTATTCGAGTCGTCTGTGGCGAGGAGAGTGCGGCCGGCCGCGGCGTGAACGCCGAACATGGTGAAATAATTGCCCGATACGAACTGGCCCTCCAGGGGAGTGGGGAGAGACGTGTTACCGCCACGGCGCACGCTAAAGGGTGAAGGTTGGGCTCCAAACGCAGCCATCTGTTGGAACTCGGGTGTATGGTCGTGCAGGTGCTGATAGAGCGAATAGGAGAAGATTGAAAAGCTGCCCTGGTATCCACCAATCGTGCAACAGTCATTGGTGTCGCCCAGCCGGTAGAGCTGGCTGGGATTCGCGACCGGCAGCGACTGCAACATCACCGCGTTCACCAGAGTGAAGACCGCTGTGTTAGCGCCAATGCCGAGCGCGAGCGTCAAGAGCGCAACGATGGTGAAACCTTTGCTGTGGGCCAGTTGGCGGAATGCCAGGTGGATGTCTTTCCGAAGCTGCTCCGGCCAAATCCAGCGGCTGGATTCATAGAAACGTTCTTCGCTCTGGACGATATTTCCGAGCCTGCGGCGCGCCGCCGTTTCCGCTTCGCCGGCGCTCAGGCCATCCTTTTTGAGTTGCTGCGCTTCGAGTGCCAGATGCGCTTGAAGCTCCTCGGAGAAATCCTCCGGATCGCGCTTGCGCCGTCCAAACATGGGTTAGCCCTCCTCTGGTCCCAGTACGCGCCCGATCGCGGTTGCGAGCTTGCGCCACTGGCTGGTCTCCTCCACGAGTTGCTTGCGCCCGTTCTTGGTCAGTGCATAGAAGCGCGCCTTGCGATTGTTTTCGGAATTGCCCCATTTGGCCGAAATCCAGCCCTTCGATTCCAGCCGCTGGAGGGCGGGATACAATGCGCCGTGATCCACCAACAGGACATCCTCGGATTGCTGCTGGATGGCGCGAGCGATTCCTTGGCCGTGTTCGGGTTTGAAGACCAGGGTGCGTAGGATTAGCAGATCGAGCGTGCCCTGGAGCAAGGCCACACGGTTCTTTTCTTCTCGGGTCAGCATCTAACAGGAGTATGCGCCTGTTTGGGTAATGTGTCAACCCGTAGGGGCGAGCCGACCGGAAGGAAGCGCTACTACGAACTCAGTTACCTAGCGGCCTTCGTGGTACTGCTCCCTTCCGGTCGCGGCTCGGCCAGATCGCTCGAAAGGCCTCAGGGCAGAAGTTCTAGGCCCTAGGCTCTACGCCCACGCTCCGCCGTGGGCTTGGCGTTTTAGGTATTGGCCGCGGCCGGGTTTTCCTAAGAACTCGCCGCGATCGATAATCACCTCGCCGCGCGACATCACTGTGCGCACGTTGCCCTTTACATGGAAACCTTCGAACATGGAATAGTCGACGCGCATGTGATGCGTTTTGGCGCTGATGGTGTACTCGGCTGAGGGATCCCAGAACACGATATCCGCGTCACTGCCGGGTTCGAGCACGCCTTTGCGCGGATACATTCCGAAGATGCGCGCGGGCGTAGTGGAAACCAGCTCGACGAAGCGGTTGATGGTCAGTTTTCCCTGGTTGACGCCGTGATGGTGGATTAACTGCAGGCGGTTTTCGATGCCGGGACCGCCGTTGGGAATCTTGGTGAAATCGTCTTTACCGAGAATCTTTTGATCCTCGAAGCAAAATGGGCAATGGTCGGTGGAAACCACCTGCAGGTGATCGTGCTTGAGACCATCCCAGAGCTTGCCGAGATTCTTTTTCTCACGCAACGGCGGCGTAAACACGTATTTCGCGCCCTCGAAATTCGGGCGATCGAGTTCTTCGATGGAGAGCAGCAGATATTGCGGGCAGGTTTCGGCGAAGGCCGGCAATCCGCGGTCCCGAGCCTCGCGCACTTCATTCAAAGCATCTTCCGATGAGAGATGCACGATGTAAACCGGAGCGCGTGCGATCTCCGCTAATGCGATGGCCCGGTGCACGGCTTCCGCTTCGGCTGTGGTGGGCCGTGTTAAGGCGTGATAGATGGGCGCGGTTTTTCCTTCAGCCAGCGCGCGCTGCACGATTACGTCAATGACGCCGCCATTTTCGGCATGCATGCAAATAAGCGCGCCGTTTTTGGCGGTCTGTGACAGGGCGCGAAAAATGGTGGCGTCATCCACCATCAGGACGTTCGGATAAGCCATGAACAACTTGAAACTGGCGACACCTTCGCGCACCATGTCGTCCATGTCTTCCAGGCCCGCGCCTCCCAAATCTGTGACGATCATGTGCAGGCCAAAATCAATGCAGGCTTTGCGTTCCGCCTTTTTCCACCAGGTATCGAGAGCGTCGCGCATGCGGGTGCCGCGAGCCTGGATGGCGAAGTCGACGATTGTTGTTGTTCCACCGAATGCCGCGGCGCGCGTACCGGTTTCGAAATCGTCACTCGATGTGGTGCCGCCGAAAGGCATGTCGAGATGCGTGTGCGCGTCGATGCCACCGGGCAGCAGCAGCAGCCCCGCGGCATCCAGCACGGTGTCGTCCGCGTTCGGGGGAATGCCTGGCCGGACTTCTTTTATCTTTTCGCCATCCACCAGGATGTCGGCGGGAAATGTAGACTCCGCAGTGACCACGGTGCCATTTCGGATCAGTATGCTCATAGTTTCGCCATGCGCTGTTCCCAGGATTCGAATGGCCGGCCGGTGTCGACGCGGTCCATGGTGATGCAGCCGTCCACCGGGCAAACCAATGCGCAGAGGTTGCAGCCGACGCATTCGTCTTCGTCCACGCGGGGGATTCGTGCTAACGGCGTTGCGTACGGCGAAGCCTCACGGCCGGCTCCGTCCAGTTTTGCGATGGGCGTAGTTGCGATTCTCCGGCTGCTTTCTCGTTCCACTTCGGCAGGCGTGCGATGGCCGTTGCCGTTTGCGCCTGCTACTCGATCCAGATGGATGCACTGGTGTGCGCCGTCCCAGCAGGCCGTATAACAAAGGTCGCAGCCGATGCATTTTTCGGGATGAATGCGCGCGATGATCTTATAATTTAGATCGAGATTTTTCCACTCCACCACGCGCGGCAAGCTCAAGCCGCGGAAATCGTCGAGGGTGTGGTAACCCTTGGAATCCATCCAGTTACTCAGACCGTCGATCATATCCTCGACGATGCGAAACCCGTAGTGCATGGCCGCGGTGCAAACCTGCACAGTGCCCGCGCCCATCAGGATGAACTCCGCAGCTTCCTGCCAGCCGGAGATCCCGCCGATTCCGGACATGGGCAACCGCGATTGTTCATCAGACGCGATCTGCTGTACCAGATGGAGCGCGATCGGTTTCACGGCGGGGCCGCAATAGCCGCCATGCGAGGATTGGCCGCCGACATCGGGCCGGGGAGTGAGCGTGTCGAGATCGATGCCGGTGATGGAGTTGATGGTGTTGATGGCAGAAAGTCCGTCGGCGCCGCCGTGCTTGGCCGCGCGGGCAACCATGCGGATGTCGGAGATGTTGGGTGTGAGCTTGACCAGCACGGGAGTGCGCGCGACTTCTTTTACCCAACTGGTAATCAACTCTGTATATTCGGGAACCTGGCCCACCGCGCTGCCCATGCCGCGCTCGCTCATCCCGTGCGGGCATCCGAAATTGAGTTCGAGACCGTCGGCGCCGGCGTCCTCGGCTTGGCGCACGATCTGGCGCCAGGCTTCGGGTTTCGATTCCACCATCAGTGAGGCAATCACGGCGTGGGCTGGGTAGCGCTTCTTGACTTCGCTGATCTCGCGCAGGTTGACTTCGAGCGGACGGTCCGTGATCAACTCAATGTTGTTGAGGCCCATCATGCGCTGCCGGTTCCAATCGACTGAGGAATAGCGCGAGGAGACGTTGACGATTGGGTCGCCCAGCGTCTTCCACACTGCGCCGCCCCATCCGGCGTCGAAGGCGCGCATCACCTGTTCGCCGCAATTGGCGGGCGGCCCGGATGCCAGCCAGAACGGATTCGGGCAGCGGATGCCGCCGGCGAATACGGTTGTCAGGTCAGCCATGCTGCGCCTCCTGTTAAATTGGCAGGTCGGGGACCTGCCCCACGACCTGCCCCACGACCTGCCCCTCGGTTAGGTGGCATTAGGCACGTCTAGCCAACTTGACATTGCGATTCCGGCCCGCTTTCCCTCCGCCACTGCGTCCACTACTTCCCGGCCTCCGTTCACGCAATCGCCGCCCGCGTAGTAACGAGGATTCGATGTCTGGCCGGTCTCGGGATCCACGACTACATTACCGTCGCGCAGTTCCACACCTCGGCATGCGGAAAGAAAATCGAGAAAGCGCGACTGCCCGACGGCCAGGATCATCATGTCGCACTCGATTAGAAAATTCGATCCGGGGACCGGCTCCGGCTTGAGGCGTCCGGATTGATCGGGCGCGCCTAATTCCACTCGGAGGCACTCGAGCCCGTCCGGCCGGATAGCTACCGGTTGTGTCTGAAAACGAAAACGGACGCCTTCCAGCTTGGCATTTTCGTATTCGAATTGGAAAGCCGGCATCTCGCGCTCGCTTCGGCGGTAGACCATATACACTTCGTCCGCGCCCAGCCGGAGCGCGGCATTTGCGGCGTCGATGGCGGTGTTGCCGCCGCCGATCACTGCAACTTTGCGGCCGACCGAAATAGTTTGCGCGGTTTTGTAATCGGCGATGAAGCGGAGCGCGTCGACAACGTGCGACATTTCCTCGCCGGGCAGGCCGAGAGGCTCGGCGGGTCCTAAGCCGACTGCCAAGAAGACGGCCGCGTAGGTGCGCTCCAGTTCCTCCACGGTGATGTCGGCGCCCACGCTCACGCCGAAGCGGAATTCGACGCCGAGTGAGGCGATCAGATCCACTTCCCGCAGGCTGTCGGACGGGCGCAGCTTGTATTCCGCCACGCCGTATGTATTCAATCCGCCGGGCAGGGCGCGGCTTTCGAAGATAGTGACGGCGTAGCCGCGCTTTCGCAATTCGGCCGCGCAGGCGAGCGATGCGGGACCCGCGCCGATGCATGCGATCCTTTGAGCTTTTTCCGGAGCGGGTAAGAACGCCAACTTCGCGCCGTTGCTGTAGAAATAATCCATGGCATGACGCTGCAGGCGGCCGATTTCGATGGGCTGCTTATTGTAACGATGCAAGACGCAGGCGCCCTCGCACAGAACATCCACCGGACAGACGCGGGAGCAGCTGGCTCCCAAAATGTTCGCGTCCAGAATCCCGAGGGCGGACCCGCGCAAGTTTCCGGTGGCGATTTTCTTAATGAAGCGCGGAACATCGATATGGGTGGGGCAGGCATCGGAGCAGGGCGCGTCGAAGCAAAAGAGGCAACGGTGCGCTTCCACCAG
Organism: Bryobacteraceae bacterium; assembly: GCA_050011295.1. Classification (GTDB taxonomy): domain Bacteria; phylum Acidobacteriota; class Terriglobia; order Bryobacterales; family Bryobacteraceae; genus Palsa-89. The sequence goes on along the minus strand of JBEKJJ010000016.1, from coordinate 27,681 downwards.
CGCGGCTTGGGGTTCGAGCGGCGGATGTAATTCGGCGAACCGCTGCGCGATGTCCGGGTGAGGATGGTACGACATTACGGAAAGCATCACTTGGCGGGGGGAACAACCCGCGAAACAAATGTTTAGGGCTTCATTATGACGGTTATTAAATCCAAACGCAAACGCCGAGTGGCGGGCGGGAAAGGCGTGCGACACTAAAGAAACCACGCCTGAAATGCAACTCCTCCCGAAGAACGTCCGCTACGCCGCACGCATGCTGACCAAGAGTCCCGGATTCACGGCCGTAGCGGTGCTCGCGCTGGGGCTCGGGATCGGCGCGAACACGGCCATTTTCAGCTTGGCTGACGTTTTGCTGTATCGTCCATTGGAACTGCCGGATCTGGACCGCGTGGTGACGGTGATCGGCACGCAAAAAGGGAACCGCAAATCTTTCGACCGCGTGTCGCCCGCGGATTTTCTCGACTTCCAGAGGCAGACGCGCACCATCGAGAACCTGGGCGCCGGAGTGGAAGCCAACTTGAACCTCACTGGCGACGGCGAGCCGGAACGGGTGGAGAGCGCGCGTGCCTCCGTCAGTTTCTTCAAGGCACTGGGAGCACGTCCGGCGCAAGGGCGAATTTTTGCGGATGGTGAGGATATACCAGGTCAGGACCGGGTGGTGATACTGGGCCACACTTTGTGGGCTGGACGCTTCGCATCGGATCCGCACATTCTCAGCCGTATCATTCAACTGGAAGGCCAGGCATATCGAGTGGTCGGCGTGATGCCCAAGGATTTCCGTTATCCGCCGGGTGTGGATTTATGGATCCCGCTGGCCATGGATGCGAACGAGCGCGGGCAGCGGTCGGTAATGTCGCTCGATGTAGTTGGGCGGCTACGCGACGGCGTTTCGGTGGCGCAAGCGGATGCGGAGCTGGCGGCGTTGGCCGAAAGGATTGCGGAGCTGGATCCGGAATCGCATTTGCACCGCAGCGTCCGAGTGGAGTTGCTGCGGGAATATGTATCCGGAAACCTGGTGGAGGACTTCATCGTGATGCTGATGGGGTCGGTGGCATTTGTGTTGTTGATCGCTTGTTCGAACGTCGCCAATTTGCAATTTGCGCGCGTCTCGCTGCGGTCCAAAGAGATGGCGATACGATCGGCGCTGGGCGCCAGCCGTTTCCGGCTGATCCGCCAGTTCCTGGGCGAGAGCGCGCTGCTCGGCATGCTGGGCGCGCTGTTCGGTCTGTTGCTGGCATTTTGGGGACTTTACATCATGCGCTCGTCTCTTCCGGCTGAGGTACAGCGGTATCTGCCGGGCTGGGAGCGGCTAGGCATCAATGACCGGGTGTTGTGGTTTACGCTGGTGGCGGCGTTGGTGGCAGGCGTGGTGTCGGGTATTGTGCCGGCGTGGTTCGGATCGCGCGCGGACCTGAACGAGATGTTGAAGGAGAGCAACCGAGGCACATCCAGCGGCGTGCGGCGCCATCGAATTCGCAGCATCCTGGTGGTGGGTCAGATTGTGCTGGCATTGGTGCTGATGGTGGGAGCGGGACTAATCGCCAAGGGTAGCGCGCTGGTGACCGATCCTGCGCCGGGCTTGGATCCCGGACATGCTTTGAGCATGCGCATCTCGCTGCCGGAATCGAAGTATCGCGGACAAAACGAGATCGCGGGCTTCCAGGAGCGGCTGCTGCGATCGGTCGAAGTGATTTCCGGAGTTCAAGCCGCTGCCGTTACCACCAATCTTCCGTATTCGGGCAGCAGCACGAACACAGACTTCACCATCGAGGACCGCGATACGCGGGAAAGCGGCAGCCCGCCGGTGGCCATCAATGCCTGCGTCAGCTCGGACTATTTCCGCGCGCTGCATCTTCCAGTGCGGCAGGGACGAGCGTTCACGGAACGCGATGGAAAAGACGCGCCGCTGGTGGCGATCATCAGCCGGTCGCTCGCGAACCAGTATTTTCCGGGCGAAAATCCCATCGGGAAGCACCTCAAGATTGGGCTGCCATCCATGGATTCGCCGTGGATGACTGTTGTCGGCATCGTGGGCGACGTGAGGCGCGATCCGTTCGATAAATTCTACCGGCCGGTGCTGTATCGGCCCTACCTGCAGCACGCCATTCGCAGCTTCGACGTCCTGATGCGAACCACGGGCGATCCCAAGGTGCTATCCGCGGCGGCGCGCGCGCAGGTTTTCGCCATTGATGCCGACCAGCCGATTTATGAGTTCAAGACTTTGGAAGAGCTTTTCGACGACCAACTTGCCGGCTTCCGGTTTCTAGCGGTGCTGATGGGCGTGTTTGGGTTCGTCGCATTGTTTCTTTCAAGCATCGGCGTGTATGCGGTGATGGCCTATTCGGTAAATGAGCGGACGCACGAAATTGGGGTGCGCATGGCGCTGGGAGCGCGTCAAACAGACGTGGTGTGGATGATTGTGCGGCGCGGGTTGGTTCTAACCGGAACCGGGTTATTGATTGGCTTGCCGGTTACCTTGGTGATTGCACGGTTGCTGGCCAACATTATTTTCGGGGTGAAGGAATACGATCCGGCAATGTTTGGTGCGGGGCTGGCGGTGCTCGCTTCGGCGGCGCTTCTTGCGTGTTACATTCCGGCGCGGAGAGCTACGCGGGTGGATCCGATGGCGACGTTACGGACTGAATAACGGAGGCAGCGTTATTGAGCAACGGCCGGCGCGGCTTTTTTGCGGGTAGAGCGGCGCTTCTCGACGGGCGGTTGGCGATCGCTCTTTTTCAGCGCAGGCATGGCGATAGAAAGCACAAACTTCTTCTCGCCATGGTCGTCGAACTTAATGACAATATGCTCTTCGGTGCAGGAACTTACTGAGCCCAAGCCATACTTGGAATGTTCGATCTGCGCACCTTGAGCGAAAGCTGGTTTGATAGCCATAAAGGGGGGGCTGGGGGCCTCTCAGCTAAATTGTAACATTCTTGGGATAGTTTTGTTTGAATCGGAGTCCGATTCGGACTCTGGCCCCAGGCCCTAGCCTTCAGCCCCTATAATTTATAGAGATGCAAGATTTGAAGAAGAAGCTTGAGGAGGAGATCGCCGCGCTGGATATGGAACTGCGGGTGGATCTTCCGCGCGAGATTTCTAAAGCGCGCGCGCATGGCGACCTGAGCGAGAATGCCGAGTATCACGCCGCTAAGGAGCGGCAGGGGATGGTAAACGCCCGGTTGGGCCAGCTGCGGGCGCGTTTGCGTGAATTATCCATGATCGATTTCTCGCGAATTCCGCGCGACCGGGTGGGGCTGGGCTCGTCAGTTACGGTGCTGGATGTCGACAAGAACGAAGAAATGATCTACAAGCTGGTGACCAGCGAGGAAGCCGACGTGGCCAATGGCCGTATTTCCACGACGTCGCCCATCGGCAAAGCATTGCTCGGCAAGAAGGTGGGTGACAATGTGAAGTTTCAGATCCCCGGGGGCGCCCGGGAGTTTGAGATTGTCCAGTTGACCACCATCCACGAAATTGTTGAGGAACCCGGTGACGCTGGTAAAGAGGCCCCGGGCTGACACTCCGGACAGATCTGGATTCGGGTAGAATCAGAAGGAACTGTGAAGATAACGTTCACCCGCGCGATCGGCATCGCTTGTGACAAAATAATTCGTCTCATCGTTCGCGGCTTGGCACTCTCAAAGATCCATCCGAATGTTCTGACGTTCCTGGGATTGCTCATCAACATCGCGGCGGCGGTATTGTTGGCCGCAGGGCGGTTTCGGGCCGCCGGTTTCGTGATCATCGGCGCCGGTCTATTTGACATGGTGGACGGCCGGGTGGCGCGCGAAACCAACCGCGTGACCAGATTCGGCGGGTTTTTCGACTCCGTATTGGACCGCTACTCGGATCTGGCGTTGCTGATGGGCTTGCTGGTTTATTACGGGATCATCAATCGGCCGTTTTATGTAGTTCTGACCGCGATTGTAATGACTGGATCGGTGATGGTCAGTTACACACGCGCGCGCGCCGAAAATACCATTCCCAGTTGCAAGGTGGGATTCATGGAGCGTCCCGAGCGCGTGGTGCTTTTCATCATTGGAGCTCTGTTCGATCGCATGGCGCCAGTTTTGTGGGTAATTGCGGTGCTGGCTAACATCACAGTAATCCACCGCATGGTTTTCACTTACCAGGAAGCCAAGCGGTTGGAAGACGCGCAACTGCGTCCCGCGGCGGTACGTGAACGATCGCCGCTGGCCTGAAGCATAAGGTCCCCAACTGCTTTCGTGAAGCGTTTAGACCCTCGCAACAAGTGACAGGAGGGTGTGAGCACTTTTGAGCAGACATGTTGCATCCAAGAGTGTACTAATTAGGCTATGCCCTCACAAAGGTGGGCCTCACAAGATCTTGGCCGCCTAAGGCCAAGGGCCATCGAATTTACCGCGCTACCGGTTACTTGACCGGGACACCCAAAACATAGTATTTCTACATAGGCGTTACTCAACCTAGTACTAACCGGTATCATTACGCATTGCGCGAATGAAAGAAGGAGAAAAGTATGAAATTTAAGAGTATGGTTGGAGTATTTGCACTGGCATTGGTTTTGGTGCTGACTTACGCGGCACCGGCGACTGCTCAAACGTTGCAGGCGCTTAATATTGAGCGAACTATCGCGCTCAACGACATTCTCACTGGTATCACACCCAATCTGCCCGCCAGTGTTCTGGCGTCACTGACCGGAGGCGCCTTGGAGATTCGCGAGACATTGGTCTACAATTCCACGGCGAACACATTAACGTCGACCGTTTTCGCCGTTCCCACCGGCGCACCGATTCCTACACCACCCGCCGAGCTCGCCAACCTGGGAAGCGCGCTGGTTGCGGTGGTCACGATGAGCATCGACAAAATCTATGTCACCACTAAACCTTTCATGGGGATCATGTTTGTGGGAACCGACACGCAGAGCACGGCCACGCCGTATGGCACTTATCAGGGAGCGGCGTCCGCGATCTCCGTGGGCTTCACCAGTGCCACCAGCGCGTCCGGCACCACAGCCGCAACTCCAGCTACGGTAAATACAGTGATTGAGACCGTGGCGGGGGCCATTGTACTTTATTCGCCAACGGCGACCGTGAATACACTTACAGTGTCGACGCCTGTTACTCCTCCAGGTGGCGGCGGCACTTCCACCGGCCCGACGGCGGTGATTACTCCCGCGAACCAGACCGTCACGGTGAAGCAAGTCTCGCTGGACGCTTCTCAATCCACCGATGCGAATGGATTGGCTCTTACCTTCCAGTGGAGCGTGGTGGGGGGAGAACAGGATGTCTCTCTTCTGCATGGCACTTCGGCTGTCGCCACGGCGCAACTCGGTGACAACGGGCCGAACACTTACGTGTTCATGGTCACGGTCACTGATAGCGCCGGCAAGAGTGCTACCGCGACCACGAGTATAAGTTACGTCGGGCACTAAATAACACGAAGTCCGTATGGAGGGCGGCCAAAATTGGTTGCCCTCTTACTTACCCGCGAGGCTCTTTGAAGTAAGTTCGTTGGATGGCGCAGGCACTTCCGCCTGGCGTCACGGTTCGGATATGGGCGGCTAGGCCATCGCTTTGAGCCGAGCAGTGATGCGGCTCTTGTATCGCGCCGCCGTGTTCTTCTTGATGATGCCCCATTTGGCGGAGCGGTCAATCAGAGAAAAAGTGGCCGGGAGCGCGGCCTGAGCGGCGCCCGCGTCCTTCTGTTCAATCAGCCGGCGGACCGATCGGATCTGGTGGCGCAACCTGGTTTTGCGAAGACGATTGACTTCGGTCTTCCGCCTGGTTTGGCGCACCCGTTTTATGGAAGAAAAAGTGTTTGCCATGCTCTAATTGGATTCCTTACAGGAGCTTTCATCATAGCGTAGCGCGAGACAAAACTCAACGCCGGCGAACCAGCTCCCGGCCGCCTTTCACCAACCACTCGGTCATGAAACGTAGCGGCTTCCGGCGGTTATACCAAAGGCCCACCGGAAGACTCGCCAGATATTTCCAAGCGTTATACTGCAACGGCTCAAAAAACTGGTCGCGGTGATCCAGACGATACGCTGTGTAGCCAAAAATCCAAGGAAGCGGGATGTACCCGTAGTGCCGCTTCAGAAGACCCATGGACGCATCGAACACGTTTTCACGTTCGCGAAGGGTTTTGGCGCCGGCATGCATTCGTGAATTCGCCAGATAATCCGGAAAGGCACGGAATTGAATTCCCGCCTTGGCCATACGTATCCAAAGATCGTAGTCGAAGGCCTGAGTGATGGCCGGATCCAATCCACAACGCCGGTAAGCCGCGGCGCGAATAAATGCCGAAGGCTGGCAAATGAAACATTCCCGTTCAAGGATCTTGGCGTCGAACGGGAATGTGGGATAGCGGCCGATGTTCGCGCCACTTTCATCGATCCACCACCCCTCGCCGTATGCGACATCGGTTTCCGGATTTGACTGGAGGTACTCTACGCCTTTACGAACGGCCCCTGGAAGATAGGTATCGTCGGCGTTCAGCCACGCAAAAATTTCGCCGCTCGCTTGCCGAAAACCCTTCGCCGCCGCGTCGGAGGGCCCGCGATCGGGTTCCGAAAGATAGCGCAAGCGTCCCTGATAGCTCTTCAAAATCTCTAGAGTTGTGTCAGTCGAACCGCCATCCACGACGATGTATTCAATGTTTGGATAATCCTGAGACAGCACGCTCTCGATAGTTTCGGTCAGGTAGTTCGCCATGTTGTAAGTAGGCGTAACGACGCTGACCAGAGGGAGAGCGGAGGGGGTCACGATTCCAGTCTAACTATAACGGGTGGGGCCACGGTCGCGGTCCGGTTAGGGGACCAGCCAGGAGCCCTCGAGCGACCAGCCGCTATTTTGCGTGGCATTGGCCACTTCCATGTAGATGTTCTTGGTCCCTGCGAATCCGGTGTTGAAAGTCACAGACAGATTCAATGTCAGCGTCTTTCCTGAAGTCTTCACAGAGGACGATCCCACATGAACCGTGCATTGGCTGTTCTTGAGGGTTTTTCCCTTCCCGACGGTCACCGGGCCCTGCCAAGGGCCGGCATCGTTGGCCAGGTAAAGGGCATTCGATGGACGGGGTAATAGATGTAGCATGCGGCGGTGATGACAAGTTGGGAGTTTACTGCCTGGCTGACTGCGTGCACAGTAAGTGTGGCCGGCGACGGGACTATCGAAGGCGCAGTGTACTGGCCACTGACCGAGTCGATAAAACCGAATGCGCTATCGCCGCCGATCACGCCGTTCACATTCTATGTAGCAGATTGGTTAGCATTGCCTGCGACGGTTGCGTTGAACTGCTACTTCACGGTGACTTGCAAATTGCTGGGCGGAGTCACGCTCACCGAATTCTGGAGCGCTTGGCCGCTGTTGGGATTGACCATTAAGGGCGAAACATCCACAGCCTCGAAGTTGGAGCCGGCGATATTATTCAGAACATGCAGGTCGTCGTTGCTCCAGCGCGAATCCGGCGCACCTGAGATGTACCAGGACGATCCGTTGTCGGCCAGCATCATGCCGTACTGTTTGAGTGCCGTCAAGATGATTTGATTGGTGGCTGAAAATCCGGAAATGTCGAAACTCGCCTTCAGCCGGAAGCGAGCGCCCATGGGAGGATAACTCGCACTGGTGAGTGAGGAGGCTTCGTGCCGCGCCGGCCAAACGAAAGCATCCTGGGTTTGGGGAACGGTGAAACGGATGGCATGCCGGATCTGGCCTGCCGCGATTTCGTCATAGCGGACCAGGCCGGGGAATATAGGCAGACCCGCGGCATCAGCGGAAGTCCACGTGGCCGGGCGCAGAGCATCGGACAGTAAATTGAAGATGGCGCCGGAGCCGCCTTGCCAACTGGCTGCCTGCGGATAAGCGGCGTAGATTTCGTAAAGGATGCAGTTATCGGTATCGACCGCGATTACGTGGCGATCTCCGGTACTGGAGCTCCCGCCTTCGATGGGGGCGTTGAGCGGGATCGCGTAAGGGCCAGGGTCGCTCTCACTCTGATAGGTAAATGTAGCCGGATATTTGGTTTGTGTTCCTGGAACCGTTACAAAAGGAATCCCGATTGGGGCACCATCGTACAAGCCGGATCCAAAATCAGGATGCAGATGCGCGGAAGTGCCGATGGTATTTACCCAGGTGTTTGAACTTGGGTGCACAGGCAACTGGTCGATGCGGGTGTTCCAAATATTGTCAGCCGGAAAGACAGTACAGTTGCCAACCGTGGGCGGCTGAGCGGCGGCGAGAGCGGCCAGCGCTAGCAGGATCGCGAAACGAAGAGGGTTCCTCACGGATCATTCTCCTGGACTCTAGGATAGATCCACGGAGGTGAATCGACAATGGGGTAATACCCCGAGGGTTTGACGTCCGCAATCCGGGTGGTTGACGGCTACGGTGGACACGTTCTAAGGTGGTTTCCTGGAGCCTCGGGCCGATTAATAATCGGCCGCAGCTTACCAAGCTGCCCCACACTTCGCTAAAATAGACGCTTATCATGAAAAATGAACTGGCCGTAATAACCGGGGCCGGGGGTTTCATCGGCGGCAGCCTGGTGGCTGATTTTCGCCAACAGGGCTACCGGAAGATCCGCGCTGTGGACATCAAGCCGCTGGAGGAATGGTACCAGCGCTTCGACGACGTCGAAAATCTTTCTCTCGATCTGAATCTCAGGGAAAACTGCGAGCGGGCCGCCCGTGGCGCCTACCAGATTTACAACTTCGCCGCGAACATGGGCGGCATGGGATTTATCGAAAACAACAAGGCGCTGTGTATGCTGTCGGTATTGATCAACACGCAGATGCTGGAAGCCGCGCAGCGCTACGGAACGCAGAAGTTTTTCTATTCTTCCTCAGCTTGCGTATACAACGCCGACAAGCAGCGCGACACCGCCTGCCCGGGGCTCAAGGAAGAGGACGCTTATCCGGCTCTCGCGGAGGACGGTTACGGGTGGGAAAAGCTGTTCAGCGAGCGCATGTGCCGTCATTTCCGAGAGGACTACGGGCTGAACACGCGCGTGGCCCGATTTCACAATGTCTACGGTCCGAACGGAACCTGGTATGGCGGCCGTGAAAAGGCGCCCGCGGCCATCTGCCGCAAAGTAATCCAAGCCAAGGTTTCGGATGCGAACCAAATCGAAATCTGGGGATCCGGCGAGCAAACCCGCAGCTTTATGTACATCGACGACTGCCTGGAAGGGGTTCGGAAGATCATGAACTCGGAGATTCTGGAGCCTCTGAACTTGGGCTCGTCCGAGATGGTTTCGATCAATCAATTGGTGGATATGGTGGAGGAAATCGCGGGAATTAAGCTCAAGCGGAACTATAATCTGACGGCGCCCAAAGGCGTCAACGGCCGCAGCAGCGACAATACACTGATTCAGAAGTATCTCAAGTGGGAGCCCAGCACGCCATTGCGCACGGGTCTGGAGAAAACTTACGCCTGGATCTTCGACCAATACAAGGCGCGCGAGAGTGGCAGCGGGAGTTTTATCAAAGAAGCTGTCGTGGTGTAACACGGCAGGCTTATGTGGAACGGCGACTATTGGTTCGTGATCCGAAGCCTGGTGGCGAAGGACTTCAAAGTCCGCTACCGGAACATGTCTTTGGGCGTGCTGTGGTCGCTGCTGAATCCGCTCATCATGATGAGCGTGATGACCTTTATTACCACGCAGATTTTTTCGAGTTCCATGAAGCACTACCCGCTGGCGGTGTTGTGCGGCCTGGTGCCGTTCAATTTTTTCTCGCTGGCTTGGTTGACGGGAACCGTGTCGTTGCTCGAGAACGCGTCGCTGATCAAGAGGGTGCCGGTGCCCCGCCAGATCTTCCCTATCGCGAGCGTGCTCTCAAACTGCATGCATCTGGTCATTCAAATCGGCCTGCTGCTGGTATTGATTCTGGTGTTCGGGAGCGGTGTGAATATCTATTGGTTGTGGCTGCCGGTAATCTGGGCGTTGGAAATCATATTCGTTCTCGGCTTGGCGCTGACCTTTTCGGCTATCAACGTCTATGTGCGCGACACGCGCTACGTAGTGGAATCGGCGAACACCATCCTCTTCTGGCTGGTGCCCATCTTCTATTCGTTCGCGGCTATTCCGGCGCGCTTTCGGGCGGTGTACGAGTTTAATCCGGTGGCGGCGCTGGTGATGATGATGCGAACCATTCTACTGGAAGGCCAAGCGCCAGCCACCTCCACGTTGCGGAATCTGGTTTGCGTGTCGCTCTTCACTTTTATCGGCGGCTGGTTAGTATTTCGAAAGCTGAAGCAAGGGTTTTACGAGTATTTGTAGCGGACACAAGTGCTAAAGAACATGGCGCTGATCGAATTTCAGAATGTATCCAAATGGTTCCCGCATAGCACCGGGCGTGCTTTGCTGCGCACACACATCGCGCAATGGTTTGGGAGCGAACAGAAGGAGAAATTCGTCGCCCTGAAGAACGTCTCCTTCCGCCTCGAGCCGGGCGAGAGCCTGGCTGTGGTGGGCAGAAATGGAGCGGGGAAGAGCACGCTGCTGAGCTTGGCCGCGGGACTGGCCACGCCCAACGCGGGGCGCGTTACCGTCAACGGGCACTTGGCGGCGCTGCTGGAACTCGGCTCCGGTTTTCATCCCGACCTTACCGGAGCTGAAAACCTGCTCTTGAATTCCGCGCTGCTGGGCCGGAGCCGCAAGCAGACCCTGGAGCTGGCCGACAAGATTGTCGAGTTCTCCGGTATTCGAGACTTCATTGACGACCCGCTGCGTAACTATTCCTCCGGCATGGTGATGCGTCTGGCATTTTCCATCGCTATTCATACCGAGCCGAATATCATGCTGCTGGACGAAGTGCTGGCGGTGGGCGATGCCGGCTTCCAGACCAAGTGCCGGGAAGCGTTGCTGGATTTTCAGCGCTCCGGGAAATCCATTTTGTTCGTTTCGCATTCCGCTCCGCATGTCCTTGAAATGTGCGAGCGCGCGATTTGGCTGGATCACGGCGAGCTGGTTATGGAAGGCGATGCCGCAAGCGTCCTGGAAGCGTACAGCGGTGGACTGGTTCTCAGGCAACAAGCCGGGGAGCAGGGCGCGTAGCGGTTCGCCGCGCCCAAAGGCACTCCTCCGTTTGAGGCGCCTTGTGGCGCGCGCACTTTCGCGTGCCGTGTTCGCACTCTTGCGAAGCAATTAGGAAGAAAAATTACTCTCATGGCGTTCACATGAGTGTGAACGCGGCACGCAGGAGTGCGTGCGCCACGATGGGCCAGCAGGCCCATGGGAACTCGCGGCGCGGTCACTCGGCTTGCTTTAATTGGGTGGTGTGTGATAGAAAGAGATCCATTCGGAGCCTTCGATGCCCAATGCAAGCGGTACCGGCAGTGCGGCACTTCCACAGGCTGCAGCCGCGCCTGAGCGACACTCGCTAGGGCGCACGCTGGCTGGATGGCTGCAGGCCAGCCATATGTCGCATCTCGGGATCGCCAACACAATGCGCCTGGCTCGCGCCGTCAACCGCGTCAAGTTTCGGCAGCAGGACCGCTGGCGCCAAGCACTGTATCGTAACGAATTGGCCGCTTTGCTTGAAGAGAACGGTGGGCTCACCCGTCCGGCCATTCAATTAAACGACGGCTGGGCCGTTGACACATCCCTTTCGCTGCCCCACCTGGATCGTGTCTTAGAGGATGCGGAGAAAATCATCGCGGAGCGCTCCGGCGCCCGTCTTTCCGGGGATTCGTACCGCAGCTATTTTCAGGATGTCTGGAAGACCGAGGATTTGGAGCAGTACCCCTCGGTGCTCGACTTCGCGACTTCGAGCGACGTGTTGGCGGCTGTGTCGAATTACTTGAAATGCATTCCAGCGCTTTCCACCACTCTTCCGCCCGGAATCCGCTTCGTTGAATCCAACGCGGCGTTTGACGATCAGCCCGACACTCCGAAGGACAGCCAGCTTTATCACATCGATTACTATTCTCTGCCGAATGTGTATGTGATTGTGCTGCTGCGCGACGCAACTCCCGAACACGGCCCGTGGACGTTTCTGCCGCGCTCAGTTTCTCAGAAGGCGGCCAAGGCCTTGGGATATTGGGGGCAGCGAAGAGGCTACCGCGTGAGCGATGAGGACATTTACTCCGTGGCGGATCGGAAGGGCGTGATTGAATTCTGCTATCCGCGCGGCACCGTACTGTTTATTGAGTCTTCTGGTTGCTTCCATTACGGCAGCCGCAATTCTATCCAGCCGCGATTCCAACTCATGCTCGGCTATACTGGCGCCTGCCGGTCTGACTTCAGCGAAGTGATCCTGCCGCCTAAGATGTATCCAACACGTTCCACGGATTCGCGTTTGCGAAGAATGGTGCTGAACAAGAACGTCCTAGGGATCTAGCTGGCAAGAAACCACCCGGCAATCCCTGCGAGACCACCGGGTGGCATCGCGCTTACGCCCTCTTCTTGGGTAGCGCTACTGTAATAGATTCGAATTGTAGGTTTACGTTTCCTCTTTCGCTGGGCTCAGCGCGGGGAAATCTCGCGAAACTCGCCGGCGTATTGATGGCTCGACTTCGGAACGCGCTCCCGCAGGTTTTCCTTGCCGACGTAAAACGACCGTTGGGCCAACTCCTGCCGATGCCGCGCCAGCATGTCGTTCAGTCGCGCTACCCGTTCTTGGGAAGGCGGGTGCGTGCGGAAGTACGCCTGAATTGCTTCTCCGGCGGCCTCGCTAACTTCACCAGCCGGCGTAGTGGCCTGGACTCTGGAGGGTTCGTGGAACTTTGTTTTCATGCGCGTGAACAGCGCCGGTTCCGCGTCTGGATCATAGCCCGACTCGACGCTCAGCCGTTCGCCTTGCGCATCCGCTTCCAGTTCCTGCTGTGGCGAGAATCCCAGCATAACAAGGCGATGGGCCATCTCTACCATCCAACCCAGCTCCGGCGCACCGGCTTTCCTTAATTTCGCTTCGTACTGATAACGCTCGATGCAGTGGCGCAGATCGACGTGCGACATCTCATGCCCCAGCACGGCGGTCAATTCCGCTTCCGATTCCACGAATTCGAGTAGCCCGCTCATCACGAAGATCTGCCCGCCCGGCAAGGCGAAAGCATTGATCTGCGGGGAATCGATCACGTGAAACTGGTAGTGAATTCCTGGACGCCGCAAATGAGAGAGAAGCGGCTGGGCGACGGCTGTCACGTAGCGAGTGGAATCCGCATCCTCGCTGCCCATATCAGTCACGCCTCGGGCCAGATCGGCGCCAATTTTCATTTCTTCGGCGTCGGAAACGCGCGTGATCTTCATTCCAATCTGATCTGTGTCGCGCAAGGTATCGTTCCACAAGTCGACAACCGAGCTCAAACTCACTTGCGGATCCGAAGTTCCTCGCGTAGCCAAAACGGCACCCGCCGCCAGCAACGAAAAAACCAATGCGAATTTTGTCCAGTTCATTTCCGCCTCCTACAAGTACCGCTGAATTCGATCGCGGAACCGCGTGTAGATCCACGAAACGCCTACCAGCATTAAGCCGAGCACGATGAACGAAAGAATCCGGTACATCGTTTCGAGATGCCGCAGGTCGTATACGAAGAGTTTCAGGATGCACACCAGGAACAGGAACATCCCGGATAAACGCTGCACGCGATCGTTGAGCGGAAAGCCAGCGATCAACAACGCCACGCCTTCAACACCCCACGCCACGGTTAATACGCTGCCCGAAACTTCGTAGAACAGAAGCACCGCCAGCAACGTTGCCGCGAGCAACGAATAGAACGTGCGGGCGTGGCGCTCGAGGCCGGTCTCTTGGCCCTTCCGAGGAATCAGGAGCTGGGACGCGTAGAAACAAGCGATCACAAATGCGCCGGTCAGAATCCGGCCGGAGACGCCGGCGAAGCTTTCAGGCGCGTAGAAATTAGTGGTCCAGCTTCGCCAGAAAGCGAGCGCGGCCAGGATGTAACTCTGCCAGCGTAGATCCACATTGTTCCAGCGCCGCCCGAACACCAGGAGTCCGAGCGCGAACGCGGCCCAGCCCGTCACCGTCAGTACTCGGCCAAGCTCGAAGCGCATCAGAACCACAGCTAGAATGGCTGCCGCGTACAGATAGATGCGACCTAGCGGCAGTTCCCACTCGCGTAGTCGCGCTCGATCGATCTGTTGTCTCGACCATTGGTAGTAATACGAGACCACCACTGGAATCACGGTCAGCACGCGATGCGAGACTGCGCCCACGCGTCCAAGGCCCGTGAAATTCGCAAAGAACAACCGGCCGAATGCAGCGCCTCCCGCCAGGTGCGCCTGCAGCCGCAAGCTGGGAAGGTCGAGGGCGATACCGGCTTCCATTAACAGCAGCGCAACCATGGCCCAGGCCGGACCGATCACCACTGCGGGCAAAAGCGCCCAGAGTCCGGCCAGCAGGAACAGCGTGCCTACCGAAGAACTGAGATTGAAGACATTGCGGCTCTCTGTGGCGCTGGCCATTCGATCTCGCGCAAAGTGAATGCGCGCAGCCATCAAATATGCGATCAACGCCGCGCCTGCGACGATCCAACGTTTACTGAGCGGATCGTCATTCGCGATTGGTACGAAGTTGAAGTAGAGCACGCGCAAGGCTCCGAGGCCAGCCGCAAGGTAGCCTTGCATGCGCAAATCCTCCGGGAGTTTCCGCAGCCCGAGTTCCAAGATAGCTAGCGCGAGCGCCATCCAACCCAGGCCCAGGAAATCCGAGGGAAGCACGCGCCATGCGAGCGCAAGCAGGGCTGCAGTAGCGGCCCACGATCCTATGCTGCGTAGTCCGTTTCGCTCCCATTCATCCAGACGGTCAGGGCTGGAGCGGAGGCCGCACAGCGCGGCCAGGTAACTCAGGATGGCCGCGGATGAAAGCGCAATCCACGGATAGCGAAACGGTGCCGCGTATCCGAACTCCACGTCGGCCTGATGAATCGCGATTCCGCCTAGCCCCAGCGTTCCGGCGAGATAGCCCTGCACGCGGAAATCGCCCAATCGGCGCCACCATCCGAAAGCGAAAAGCAGGGCGGCCAGAATAAACCAGCTCAGTCCCCTGTAGCGCTCGGGCATTTCGAAACCGAGAATCAGCGCGATTACTGCCGACGCTGCATAACCATAGAATGTGTCCGCGCTACGCAGCGCACGATTCACGTAGAACAGCAGCGCGCTTGCCGCTGCCAGTGGAGTCCACGGTTTGACCGTCCAGCTCCCAAATTTCGCCATCCCACCGACTGGAAGATCGACGATCAACATTTTGCCAAGGCCGCCCGCAAATAGAGCCGCGCCGAGTTGCCGCGGATAAGCTTCCTTGAAGAAGAGTCCGGCGAGGAACAACGCTTCCGCTTCGGCCAACAATCCGAAAAGCGCGGGTGCGCCGTGAAATTTGAGGAAGATCGCCGCGACGGTCAGAGCTGCCGTGAGCGAAATGGGTCCTTCGTACCCGCCCGACAGAGCGCGTTCCATGGTTTCCGTCCGCGGAGCGAAACTGGATGGCGGCCGCAACAGCGCGCGCAGAATGGTGCTCACCAGATACGCAGCCCCAATGCCGCCCGCCAGCGCATGCAGATGCTGTGGTGCGGCCACCGACCATTTCATATACGAGAGTCCGATGAATGCCAGCGCGTTCAATGGAAGAATGGCGCTCTCCCAAGCCGAGTATTCGGAACGGCGGGCAGCGCGAAGCAGATCGAAGCCTTCGAATAACAGCCAATACGTGCAGAACAGCAATTGGACGGACCAGAGCGGCGCGTCCGAGTCGCCGCGCGACGCGCACGTACCATATGTTGCGAGCAGCCCAAACAACGCCATCTGGGACCACTGGAATCGGTAGGCGACATACAGCAGCGATGCTGCGAGCGGCGCCAGTGCCATCACGGAGAAGGCGGTCACCGGCGCCGGAGTGATGGCTGGGCTGAGCGTCGCGAAAGCTACAAAGTACGCCAGGCCTGTGACGGTTTGGGATTTGTATCGCAGCGAGTGCAGAATCATCCCAGCCGCGACGGCCAGAAGCAGCACGCCTCCGAGCCACGGATTGTCAATGACCTTGGCCGCGTCCACGGCCTGCATCGCGTAGGTGGTGAAATAGAGCGCGGCCCATCCTCCGCCCAGCAATCCGCGGGCGAAGATTTTGTAGCGCTGCTTTTTCTCGATTAGGAAGCCGCCAGCTAGCATCGTCAAACTCACTGCTAGACCGATGGCTGCGCGGCCGCCCGGGCCTACCTGCGTGAACGAATAGCCGAGAAACAAAGCAATGCCGATTACCAGCACCAGCACGCCCAGTTTGTTCAACCAGCTTCCACCGACCACCGCTTCCCATTCCTCGCCTTGCATGGATTGGCGGACACGCTCGGAAAGAGTGGGGCCGGCTGGTTGCGCGGTCGCCATGGAGAAGCTGGGAGCAGGAACGGGTTCCGGTTCTGTTTGTGGAAGCGGCGGAGGCGCGGTCTCTACCTTCACCGATTCCCATACCCGCGAAGGCTCAGGCTCCAGGACAACCGGCTCAAACACAGCCGGCTCTGGCTCCTTGTCCCCTTGCTCACGCGTGGGGCTGCCGGTCGCGGGGATCGGGGGGACGGTCGCGGGGATCGGCGGCGCTGCGGGAACTTCGGCCGGGCGGATGGTACGCAGCTCCTTCACGGCCTGCTCCAGCGCATACACTCTGGCGATGAGCATCGGCTGGGTTGCGTCGGCGGTGAGCACCTCGATCTTTTGTTGCATCGAGTTCATCTTTCCGGACAGGACCAACCAACGGACGAACAGGGTGATCAACACTCCAACTAACAGGACCGATTCCATGATGAGTGCTCCTTAGGAATTGACTGCGCAGGCTGCGACCAATTGTTGGGCTTTGGCCTTTACGCCCACCAGATCGAGCTTGCCGGTGCCTAATGTCGGCAACGCGTCCACTTGATAAACGTTCTCGCGTTTGGGTAGCCAGAGCTTGGGAAGGCTGGTGTCCGAGAGGCGCTGCCACAGCTCGAGGGGTGTCAAGTCAGGCCGGGTATAAAGTGCCACCAGGCGCTCGCCGCGTTGGTCGTCGGGAATCCCGGTCACGGCGCAGCCGTACTCGCCGATGATGTTGTAAATAGCTTCTTCCACTTTCAAATGCGGAACCATTTCGCCGGCGATCTTGCTGAACCTCGCGAGGCGATCCGTGATGCGGAGAAAACCCTCATCGTCCAGCGCGCCGATATCGCCGGTGACGTACCAACCGTCGTGCACTGCTTCCGTGGTTCGCTCCGGCTGATTGAGATAGCCGATCATCCGGTTGGGACCCTTCACCAGTACCAGACCTTCTGCATCCGGCGGCAACGGCTCCATAGTGGCGGGATTCACAATCTTCACGGCAATTCCTGGAAGCGGATGGCCCACGGTGCCAGGCTTGTTGCCCAACTGCGTATCGCGTCCGGCTTCGAAATTCGGACCGTTCACCGCAACCACGGGCGACATTTCCGTGCATCCATATCCTTCCAGCAACTCCAGCCCGAATTTCTCGTGAAACGCATTGGCGATGGACTCGCGCAGCTTCTCCGCTCCCACCAGCACAAAGCGCAAGCTCGAAAACTGTTCGGCCGTACACTTGCGTGTGTAGCTGGAATAAAATGTGGGTGTGGAGACAAGGAGTGTTCCGTGGTGTTTCGCCACGATTTCCCCGATCTTCGCAGCCTCGGTGGGATTGGTGTGATACGCGGCGCCGCATCCACTTACTAACGGCAGCCAGATGGTCACCGTGAACCCAAACGAATGGAAGAATGGGAGCACGCCCACCACTACATCGTTGTCGTTGATCCAGAACACCTGCGCCATGGCCTGAATGTTCGAAAGAACATTGTGGTGCGAAAGCATCACGCCTTTGGGGACGCCGGAGCTGCCGCTTGAAAAGATAACTGTGGCCAACGAATCGGTAGTGCGTTTTCCAGGTGCGGAGAGTAATCGGGCCGGCAAGAATCGCGCAGCAACGAACGCCCGCAGTTTCTCAAAGCCGCTCATCTGGCCCAAAATGTCCTCCAGATAAACCATGCCGTCCATGGCTTCGATCTTTCCTTTTGCGAGAAATATTTTTGACGTGATAATGGTTCGGATGCCGCACTGCTCCACGGCAGACGCCTTGGACTCGCGTCCAGCCGTGAAGTTCAGATTCACCGGAACTTTGCCGGCAAGCATTACTCCGGTATTTGCCAGCGCGCCGCCTACTGAAGAAGGCAGTAGCAAGCCGATCATTTTTTCGGACTGCCGATTCTTTCGCACCCAGCCAGCCATTAAGAGGCTTCCTGTGAGCGCCCGCCCGTAGGTCAGCTCGCGGCCACTCGAATCGGCCATCGCGAATTTACGCCAATTCTTTTTCGCGGTGCGGATGAAGCGCAGATCCAGAAGATTTCGCGAGCTCTTCGAGTACTCGGCAGCATCACTCGCCAATTCCTGAATGGCTTGCCGCACATCCTGCGCCGACGAGGATGCCGGCATCGGCGATCCGAACGAAACCGTCACCGGGTATGGAATCCGTTTGGGCCATTTCCACAGAAATCTCCCGCGCTCGAAACTGAAAATGCTTCCCCACAGCCGATCGAGATGCACCGGGATCACGGGAACGTCGAGGCCGTCCACGATCTTTTCGAGGCCTCTGTGGAAAGGGAGAAGATTTCCAGTGCGGCTGATGGCGCCTTCGGCAAAAATGCAAACCATGTGGCCCTCTTCCAGTTCTTTTCGGGCTGTGCGAATGGATGCAACGACATCGCGAGGGCCTCCGGTACCGACTGGGATCGCCTTGGCGAGCTTGAAAAACCAGTTCAATACTCTCAGCTCGTAATAGGGCTTCCAAACCATGAAACGGATGAAGCGCTGGATGCAGGCATTGATCAGAAACCCGTCGATGTGCGACATGTGATTCGCGACCAATAAAGCCGGGCCGCGGAACGGAACATTTTCCTGACCCACGATGCGGATCTTGAACAACGTGTGCGTGGCCATCCACAAAACGAATCGCACCAGAAACTCCGGAACTACACTCACCACATAAACGGATGAAACCAGCGTCACGACGCCGAAGATCAGCATCAGTTTGTCGGCCGAGAGATGCAGCTTGTCATGCAATCCGGTAAGGGCTCCGGATGCCAGAAGCAATCCGACGGTGTTATAGAAATTATTGGTGGCGATGATGCGGCCCTTCTCATGGCTCTCGCTGCGCTGTTGCAGATACGCATTCAGCGGGACGATGAACAGGCCGCTGGCCACGCCCAACATCGAGAGCGAAATTACGGAGAAGGTGTAGGAGCCGCGCGAGAGATAGAGAACGATGCAGAAAATCCCCATGAAGACGGCGCCCAGCGGCACTAATCCGAGTTCCACTTTGTTGCCGGAAAGACGCCCGGCCAACATGCTGCCCACGCCGATACCGATGGCGAGCGCCGTTACCAACAACCCGACTCTCAGATCCGTCTCCTTCAAAACTTCGCTTCCAAACAGGAACAGATCCATTTGGAACAGCGCGCCCAGGAACCAGAAGTAGGAAATTCCAAGAACGGTGAGCGTCAGGGGACGCTCCTTCAACAAGTGCTTGGTTCCGATCCACACTTCGCCGAACGGATTCTTTTGAAACGGCGCGAGCGTGCCTGACGGCGGTACGCGTGTGATTTTGAGGCTGGTCAGAAATCCGGCGACGGCTACGGCCAGCGTCACCACGCCCATCTTCCACGGCTCGTTCTTCCAAGCCGCGAATAAGAAGGAGCCGATGGAGGTGCCCAGGACGATCGCGACGAATGTGCTCATCTCCAGCAATCCGTTGGCGCGCGATAGATCCTTATCGGGCAGCATTTCCGGCACGATGCCGTACTTGGCCGGGCTGAATACGGTGGAATGCAGCGCCATCAAGAACAGCACCACCAGCATCAGTTCAATGCGCGTGGAGAAGAAGGCCGCAAGGCCCAGCGTCATCACGAAGATCTCGAAGATCTTCACCGAGATCAAGACCTTGCGCTTGCTGACGACGTCGGCCAGGTGTCCGGAGTAGCCTGAGAACAGCAAAAACGGAACTACGAAGACCACTCCGGCCAGCGATAAGTACATGCTGCTAGGTTCTCCGGAGTTCGCGGCGACGTGCACCGCGCGCATCGAAACCAGAATTTTATAAACGTTATCGTTGAATGCTCCGAGAAATTGCGTCCACAGGAAGGAGTGGAAGCCGACGTTCTTCAGCAGGTCCTTGAAGCTGTTCTGTGCCACGGGGTTGCTCCTTTCGATCGTCCTTGTTGCTGGCCATCATAAGGGCACGGCACCTGCCGCCTCGCAACGCTTACATCTCAATGACTTACAGAATGACGCCGTGGAGCAACTGTACACTGCATGTCAACCAATGTACAATTCATGTACATCCATGGCGTTTTTCTCCTCTGCGGAACGGAGCTTCTTATCGGCGGTATCTCAGCTAGCATACTCGAATCCGTTCCTTCCTGAGCGCGCCGAGTGCGAACGCGCCGCATTGGGGCGCGACTACCAGGAGGGTGAATCGGTGTGGAGCCTTCCTGTGGGAGATCCGGAGCGGCCTCGCGCGAATGTTTGGAGGATCAACGAGCGCCTGGCGCCGCTAGTCGAGCAAGTTGGATCCCGGCTGCTGGCCGCGAGCCAAGTGCGCGAGCCGGATCTGGTGCTATACGAAGACGCCGTCATCCATCTTCTATACAATCGCTACTATCCGAAATTTGTTGGAAGCAGCCCCGCGAGCGGGTGGGGTTTCTATCGTGACTTTCTGACGGATTGGAAGCATTTCTTTCCGGAGCAGAACAATTTCCCAAGCCATCACGATCCGGTCCACACGTTTGCTTGCTATCGGCAAATCCAGCGGGCGTTCGAACAAATCTTCCACGCAATTATTGGCGCATCACTGCCCGCCGCGCGGCTGCGGGCTGCAATCTGGCAATCCATCTTCACGCACGACATGCGGCGCTATCGCCGAACCTTGTACCAGCGCATGGGCGATTTCACTACGCTGATCACGGGGCCTTCGGGAAGCGGCAAGGAGTTGGCTGCGCAAGCTGTCGCAAAATCGCGCTACGTTCCGTTTGATGACCACAAGCTGAGTTTTGCCGCCGATGCTGTTTCGTTTTTCCCCATCAACATTTCGGCGCTGTCGCCTACGCTGGTGGAATCCGAATTGTTCGGACATCGCCGAGGGTCGTTCACCGGCGCCATCGGCGACCGCAAAGGTTGGCTCGAAACTTGCCCGCAGCTTGGATCGGTTTTTCTGGACGAGCTGGGTGATTTGGATCCGGCCATCCAAGTCAAACTGCTGCGAGTGATCGAAACCCGCACTTTCCATCTGGTGGGTGATACCGCCAGCCAGCGATTCCATGGAAAACTGATCGCGGCGACGAATCGCGACTTGGCGGCCGACATCCGCAATGGGCGCTTTCGCGAGGATTTATATTACCGGCTATGCTCAGATCAAATTGCCACTCCATCGCTGGCCGAGCAGCTGGCGGATTCACCGCAGGTGTTGCGCGAGCTGGTGGTGCATATCGCGCGGCGCATTGCGGGCGATGAAGGAGAGGAACTGGCCGGCGAAGTAACCGGCTGGATGGAAAAACATCTAGAAGCCGGCTATGAGTGGCCCGGCAATTATCGCGAGCTGGAGCAGTGCGTAAGAAACGTGCTGATCCGGCGCGACTACCGGCCTTCGCGTTCAGCTCCCGCTGATCCGGTGGAGCAGTTCACGGCGGATCTGCGTGCCGGACGCCTCACGGCCGATCAAGCGCTCTCACGCTACGCGACCATCGTGTATAAGCAAACCGGAAGTTACGAGGAAACTGCGCGGCGTCTTGAAATTGACCGGCGGACGGTGAAGAGCAAGATCGATCCGGAATTCCTGGCGCGTTGCTCGGCGGTACACTGACTCCGTGCGCACCATCATCGAGCCTTTTCGCATCAAGAGCGTCGAGCCGCTTCGCCGAACGACGCCTGAACAACGGGAGCAGATCCTCGAAGCGGCCGGCTACAACCTTTTCCAGGTTCGGTCCAGCGATATCCTGATCGACCTGCTGACGGATTCTGGCACCAGCGCCATGTCTACCGAACAGTGGGCGGCGATGATGCGCGGCGATGAATCCTATGCCGGGAGCGAGAGCTTTTACCGGTTCGAACAAGCGGTCCGCGAGCTCACTGGATTCAAGCACGTCATTCCAACCCATCAGGGCCGCGCGGCCGAGCGCATTCTGTTTTCCATCATGTGCAAGCCCGGCCAGACCGTGCCCAACAACACGCACTTCGACACCACGCGCGCCAATATTGAATCCAACGGAGCGCGCGCATTGGATCTGCCGATTCCCGCTTCGTCCGATACGCAGGCGCGCCTGCCGTTCAAGGGCAATCTGGACGTGGAGGCGCTGGAGAAATTGATGGAGACCGAGGGACCGGCGAAGATTCCCCTGGTGATGATCACGGTCACCAACAACTCGGGCGGCGGCCAGCCCGTCTCGATGGCCAACATCGAAGCTGTCCGGAAAGTCACCGCGCGTTACGGGGTGCCGCTGTATCTGGATGCCTGCCGGTTCGCCGAGAACGCCTGGTTCATCAAACGGGACGAGCCTGGCTACGCAGACCTGACTCCGCGCGAGATCGCGCAGAAGATGTTTTCGATCGCCGACGGCTGTACATTCTCCGCCAAGAAGGATGCTTTCGCAAACATCGGTGGATTTCTGTGCACCAACAACAGCAAGCTGGCCGAGCAGGAAACCAATCTGCTGATCCTGACTGAAGGATTTCCCACTTATGGAGGTTTGGCGGGGCGCGATCTGGAAGCCATCGCGGTGGGGCTGGATGAGGTGCTGCAACCCGAGTATCTGGAATATCGCATCGCATCGACAGCTTATTTGGGGCGCCACATTGCCGATCATGGTGTGCCGATTGTGGAACCGCCCGGCGGGCACGCCATTTATATCGATGCGGGACGCATGCTGCCGCACATTTCGCGCGCGCAATTTCCCGGCCAGGCGCTGGCAGTGGAATTATACCGGCACGCGGGCGTGCGGTCGGTCGAAATCGGTTCGGTGATGTTCGGCGCCGAGGCGCGGCATGAGTTGCTGCGCCTGGCGATCCCGCGCCGCGTCTACACACAGAGCCATGTGGATTACCTGGTGGAAGCGATACTCGAAGTTAACGAGCGGAAGGATTCAATTCGAGGATTTGAGATCGTGTCACAGCCGCAATTCCTGCGGCACTTCACGGCGCGGTTCCGGCCGATGGCCGGGTGAGGCACGTCGCCTTTACAATTTAATCAACATGAATGATCTTGCCTACGTTCAGCCGCCGGCCGCGCTGGCGCACATATTGAAACGAACCTCGGAACTTGGATTCGAACTGGCTTCGGAGGACCGCACGGGCGCGCTGCTGCGCACGCTGGCAGCGTCGAAGCCCGGGGGCCGATTTCTGGAGTTGGGCACTGGCACAGGAGTTGCCACGGCCTGGGTGCTGGATGGAATGGATGCGGCATCGGAACTCTTCAGCATCGACGTCAATCACGATCTACAGGCGGCCGCTGGCGAGGCGCTGGGCCATGACAGGCGATTGACGCTGATCTCCGAGGATGCCGTTCAGTTTCTCCAACGCCAGCCGGCGGGCAGTTTCGATTTCGTTTTCGCGGATGCTTTGCGCGGTAAGTACGAGGGCCTGGACGAAGCTCTGCGCGTGGTGCGGCCCGGCGGATTCTATGTGATCGACGACATGCTCCCGCAATCGAATTGGCCGGAGGGCCATGGCCCGCGCGTGCTGGCGCTCTTAGAAACCCTTGCCGCGCGTCCTGATTTCGAGATCACTCCGATGGCCTGGGCCAGCGGACTGGTGCTGGCGGCGAGGAAACCGTCGTAGACTGAAAGGCGGCTATGGTCCCCTTGATATTGGTTCTGGCAGGGCTGCTTGCGCAGCAACCTGCTAATGCCGCTTCATCTTTGGACTACACTTTCTTTCGAGACCGCGTGCAGCCCATCTTCCTGACCAAGCGCCCCGGACACGCGCGCTGCGTTGTTTGTCACGATCACACTACGCCGCGTCTGCAGGAACTTTCGCTCGGCGCCGCTACCTGGAACGAGGAGCAATCGCGGAAGAACTTCGAGGCTTGGCAGCGCGTAGTTGTTCCTGGCGAGCCGATGGCCAGCCGCATGCTGATGCATCCGCTGGCCGCAGCGGCAGGAGGCGATCCGTTCCACGCCGGCGGAAAGCACTGGACGTCTCAGAGTGATCCGGAATGGCAGACGCTGGCTGCCTGGGTTCGAACGGGCGCACCCGCGGCCGAATCCAGTGTGGGTTCATCGTTGGATTTTGAGACCTATCGAGCCAGGGTTGAGCCGATTTTCGTGAAACATGGCTGTTACACATGCCATACGAAGGTTGCGAGCCGGCTACGTCTTCAGCCTCTCGCGCCTGGAACAACTTCCTGGACCGAGGCGCAGTCTCGAGAAAACTTCGAAATCGTCTCGCGCCTGGTGATTCCCGGCGAACCTCTCAAGAGCCCGCTGTTGCTGCATCCGCTGGCTGCTGAAGCGGGCGGCGATCCCACGCATACGGGCGGGAAGTTCTGGAAATCGCAATCAGATTCCGAGTGGCAGATGTTGGCCGCCTGGGTACAAGGTGGAAAATGAAATTCAAGAGAACTGTGTTGGTCGTGCTTGTCTCGCCCATTTTTGCGCTCGCGGCGAGTAACGCCCGCGTGATCCAAACCAATTCGGCCGGCGACAACGTGCACGTCATCGATCCCGCCACGAACAATGTAGCCGGAGTGATCCATGGCATTGAGGTTCCGCATGGAGTGGTGATCGCTCCCGATGGAAGCCGCCTGTATATCACGGAGGAGCCCACCCGTACGCTGGATGTAGTGGATGCGAAGAGTCTGAAGGTAACAAAGAAAATTCCATTAAGCGGCCGCCCCAACAACTTAGCCGTGACGAACGATGGACGGCGCGTCTACGTGGGCATCGCGCAAGCGCCGGGCGCCGTGGATGTGATCGACAGCATCGCGCTTACGAAGGTGAAAAGCATTCCTGTGGACGGCGCGATACACAATGTCTACGTCACGCCGGACGGCAAGTACGTGGTAGCAGGCTCTATCCCCACCAGTACTATCAGCGTTATCGAGACTGCGACCAATACGCTGGCATGGTCGGTAAAGCTCACGGGCGGCATTCGTCCGATGGCGTTTACGAAAAATCCCGATGGGTCCACGAAGGAGATTGTCGCGCAGCTTTCGGACTTCCACGGATTCGTGCTGGTGGATTTTCAGACTCACAAGCAAGTGAAGCGCGTGACGCTTCCGGACGTGCCCGGCCAGGAGAAAGCCACGGACGGCGTGCAAGGCGCGCCCTCCCACGGATTGGCCATCACGCCCGATGGAAAAATCCTATGGGCCACCAGTAAGTGGTTCGGCTACGTAGCGGCTTACTCGCTTCCGGATTTGAAATTGCTGAAGGTGGTTCCAGTCGGGCTAATCCCGGAGTGGCTGACGATTCCGCCCGACGGTAAGAATCTGTACGTGGCGGTGGCTGGCCTGGACCAGACGGTGGTAGTTGACAACAAAACGATGCAGGTGGTCGCGCGGATCCCGGTTGGGTATGTCCCGAAGCGCAATGCCAGCGGATTGCTGCAGACGGAGTAATGCGTTGCTGAATAAGATTACGGCGGAGGAATTCTGATGAGCAAGGGCCGCGAGATTCGCTGCTTTGATTATGTTAATCACCCCTATGAGCAGGTCCGTGATGCGCTGGTGGCGGACGCGCCGACAGTGTTCCAGGCGGCGACAAAGGCGGCTGCTTCTCGCGCGCAGTCCGTCGCCTCCGAACTGCGTGTCAATATCGGCGGGATTGGGCTGGCCACCGATATCAACATCTCTGTCCAAAAGATCGAAGAAAAGATGTCCGAACTCGCCGGCATCCCGATTACACGGCTGCAGATTGAATGGGAGGCGGCCAACATGGCTAGCCTGTTCCCGTTCATGAAAGCGGAACTCGACATCTATTCATTAACGTCCACCGAAACGCAGTTGGATTTCTTCGGTGTGTACGAGGCGCCGCTGGGCCCGGTGGGACAAGCTCTGAACGCCATGGTGGGTCACAGTATCGCCGAGGCCGCGGTGCATCGCTTCGTGAACGATATAGCGAGCTACCTGCGCGAGGCGCTCAGTAATACCTGATCTGATTTGTGCGGCGAATGGTATTCTCAATCCGAGCATCATCATGAAATACCTTCGACGCGCGATGATCGGCGCCATCGCCGGACTGGCGGCCTCTTTCCCTCTGGCTCTGACGCAGGAGACCGTTCCTACGGGAATCGGGTTGGCCACTTTGGTGGGCATCGTGTACGCGATGGCGTTCCGTCCTACCTCGCGTGCTTACGCTGACAGCGCCATGACCGCGTCTGCGTTGGGGGTTCCCGCTTGGGTGATTTTCGGCGTCATCCTGTTCCCGCTATTTGCCGGCCAGGCGCCGGAATGGTCGAACCAGGGCATGCGCGATTTGTTTCCAGAACTCATCGGCTGGGTGCTCTATGGCGGTGCACTCGGATTGATCGCACAAGCTTTGAATGACCTCGCGTTGGCGAAGCTCGGTCCGGAACCGGAGCGTGCACAGGCTGCCACGCCTGAGCCGAAACACCTCGTGATTCTGGGTGGTGGATTCGCGGGGATGACGACAGCCCAGAATCTGGAGCAGGTTTTCGGCGCGGACCGCTCCGTTCATTTCACTCTCGTTAGCGAGACCAACGCGCTGCTGTTCACGCCCATGCTGGCCGAAGTGGCCGGCAGCAGCCTGGAGCCCAGCCACATCAGCACGCCTCTGCGGACCAGCCTGCGCCGCACGCAGGTGGTCCGCGGGCGTGTGAGCGAAGTGGATCTCGGGGCTCGCCGCGTGCGCATTGCGCTCGAAGACGGGGCTATCAAGGAGTTGATATACGATCACGTGGTGTTCGCGCTCGGCGCAGTGTCCAACTATCTCGGCATGCAGAATGTCCAGGAGCTGGCGTTTGACTTCAAGTCGCTGCTGGACGCGATTCGAATCCGAAATCATGTGATCGAGATGTTCGAGCGTGCCGACCGCGAAACGGACTTGGAAATAAGGCGCGAAATGCTCAGTTTTGTGATCGCCGGTGGCGGCTTCGCTGGCGTGGAGCTGGCCGGAGCGCTCAACGATTTCTCGCGCGGCATTCTGGCCGATTATCCGAACCTAAGCCCGGCCGATGTGCAGATTGTGGTGATTCACTCGCGCGACCGTATTTTGCCGGAATTGAGCGAATCGTTGGGCCGCTATGCGCAAGAGAGCATGGCCCTGCGCGGCGTGACATTTCGCTTGAATTGCCGGCTCACCGGTTGCCGCGCTGGCTGCGTGGTCCTGAGCGATGGCGAAGTTCGGGCGCGAACGCTGGTCTGGACGGCCGGGACCGCACCGAATCCATTGCTGAAGACTTTGGGGATTGAGACCGATCGCCGGGGCGCGGTAGTGGTTGAAAGCAGCATGGCTGTCGCGGGACATCCCGAAGTTTGGGCGCTGGGTGATTGCGCGGCGCTGAAGGATGGAAAGACTGGCGCGGCCTGCCCTCCCACGGCTCAGTTCGCATTGCGCGAGGCACGAACGCTTGCGCGTAACATCCGTGCGTCGTTACACGGCCGAGCGCTCCAACCGTTTCACTTCGATTCGCTGGGTGCATTGTGCGTAGTGGGGCATCACACGGCTTGCGCGGAGCTCACCGTTCCATTCGCGCGCCAGAAATCCATGCGATTCC
>JBEKJJ010000015.1:0-54583 GCA_050011295.1 Bryobacteraceae bacterium | reverse complement strand
GAATCCTCGACGACCGTTCCTTCCAATTCCTGCGCCGCCGGTTCCTGCGGAGCGACAACTTGCGGCAGCATCAGCGCGGGGAGTTGATGGACCAGATGTTGCTGCGCGTACTGGACTACCGGCCTCGCAAAAGCCACCAGCCGCGTCCTTCCCGCCAGGCATGCCATCGCGGCAACAATGGCGATCACCACCGTGAGCCGCGCTTTCAGCAGCCGCGTTCCCGTCCGGCGAGTGGTGTCCAGAAGCATTTCCACTCGTCGCGTGAGATGCGAAAGATCGTCCGCGACGGGTGCCGCGCCCAGCGCGGGGCGAACAACTCCGCACAGTTCCACCATGTGCGTGAGACACTCCGCGTAAGACCGCGGCTGCCGAGTGGCCTCCACCACAAAATCGTCGCAAGCAATCTCGCGCTCCAGATCAATTTGACGCGTGACGCACCGCACAACAGGATGCAGCGCAAACAGCGCTTCAATCACGCGCTCCAGCAGCAATCCATAGTCGTCGTAGCGCGCCAGGTGCGCGGCCTCGTGCAGCCCGATTTGATCCAACGCGTCATCTGTGATCCCGCCGGATTCCAGAGCGTCCATGATTCGCGCCGGAATCAGAATCGAAAGATTACGCGGTCCTACGGCCACGGGAACGTCGATTTCCTCCGACGCCGCCAGACGTACTCGCTGACGCCTTCCGCCACAGATCTTGAGCCAATTCGCGGCGCGCGCGGCAAGCAGTGGCGAAACATCTTTGGCACGCCTCTTTCGACGATTCAGCGCGGCGTAATCGATGAGTAAGCGAACCAGAAGCAAGGCGCTAGCGCCCAACCAGATCCAGAGAATTGGTTGCAGCCATCCCCTCGCCGTCACCTCAACTGGGAAAGAAAGCCTGGGCAGCGGAGTTGCAATTGGTCGAGCCGGCTTGACCTCGGGCGGTGCGGGCAGCGCCCGAACTATCGCCGGCCCAGCCGAAGTCCGTGGAATCGTTTGCCTTGTCTCAACTGCTGGAAGGCTTACCTGGACTGGTTTCGCCGGCCGCGCCCGATGCACCGGCAATTGGAAAACCGGCAGTGCGATCGTGATCCCCAGCACCATCCACCAGACCATATGACGCGTAGCCGCGTTCAAGAAGTGGCGCGGCGCCAGGCGCAGGCATAGCCAGATTGCGGCTGCGAGAAATGCGCTCAGAATCGCTCCATTCAGAAGGGCAGACGCCACAGCGTTCATGAGTCGTCTTCTTTCTCGATCAGCTTGCGCAAACGCGCCAACTCTTTTCGATCGACCTTCTTGTCTTCTATCAGGCTGAGCATCAGGCGCTCCGGAGAGCCCTCGAAGAACCGCCGGACTAGGTGAGTAACCGCGCTATGCCGCGCCTCTTCGCGGCCGACAATGGCTTGATACACAAAGGCCCTTCCATCCTTGGCGTGCTTTACGTAGCCCTTATTCTCCAGAATGCGCAGCGTGGTGATCACCGTCGAATACGCCAGCGCAACATTGCTCGGAAGGCCTTCCATCACTTCAGAAACCGTCGCGGTGCCTTTATCCCATAGCACCTCCATGAGCCTCAGCTCGGCATCCGTAAGATGCAGTGATTTGTTTCTCGCCAAAACGCCGCCCCGTTTCTTTTAAAGAATTAAAACATCCCCATACTACAGCGCTCCGGCCAGGCTCGTCAACAGAAAAAACCGGTGACAGGATACTCATTCCCCGATTTCCTGTTGCCTTCCCATAGGAACCGTGCGATGCTTATATTAGATTCCAATAGGAGCATCCATGAGGGAGAAGATCAGTCTGCTGCGCACAGTGCTGGCTCGGCTAGCTTCTTGGTTCGGCAAAACCCGGCGCGAGCGCGAGTGGACCACGGAATTCGAATCGCATCTGCACCTGCATATCGACGACAACCTGCGTGCCGGCATGAGCGCCGGAGAAGCGCGCAGACAAGCGCTCCTGAAATTCGGCAGCGTCGAATCGGTGAAGGAATCCATGCGCGACCAAGCCACGTTCATTTGGATCGGCACCCTGTGGCAAGATATCCGCTATTCCTGGCGGAGCCTGCGCAAGAACCCAGGTTTTACAGTTACCGCGATTCTGTCGCTGGCTCTGGGCCTCGGAGCCAGCCTCGCCGTGTTCACGGTCGCCGACAATCTACTGGTGCGTCCACTGCCGTACCCGAATTCCTCCGAGCTAGTGATGGTTTGGGAAGCGAACCCACAACGCGGTTTCCATCACAACATTGCATCTCCGGGCAATTATTTGGATTGGAAGTCGCAGAACCCTGTCTTCACTGGCACGGCCGGCTTGCGAGAGTCCCGTTCCGTACTCATCGATGGCGACCGCGCCGAAGAATTCGGAAAACAAAGCGTGACTGCCGATTTCTTTCAGGTACTCGGCGTTCAACCGGTGCGCGGCCGCCTGTTCACAACGGAAGAGGACCGGGCTTCGGTTTCCAACGACACGCTCGTGTTGATCAGTTACCGGCTGTGGCAGAGTTGGTTCGGCGGCAGTGACGACGTGATCGGGCGCAAGGTACTGGTGAATGCGGTTCCGCGCACTATCATCGGTGTTCTCCCGCCGAATTTCTATTTCCTCAACCGCAAAATCGACCTGTGGGAGCCGCTGGGTCTGAATCCGGCTGAGGATTACCGCAAAACGCAGGGCCGTTGGATGACATGCATTGCCCGCATGCGGCCGGGAGTCACTCTCCAGCACGCACAGGCGCAGATGACCGCGCTCGCCACGCGGATCGAGAAAGCGTACCCGGACTTCAATAACAACTGGACAGTGGAGATCGAATCCCTGCGGGATTCCATGCTGAGCGACCGCGCCGTGGGGCAGGATTCCCGCGGCGTCAAAACGTCGCTGCTCGTCCTATTAGCAGCGGTCGGGCTGATGCTGGCCGTGGCGTGCGCCAACGTCGCCAACCTGCTGCTGGCGCGCTACAGTTCACGGCGGCGCGAGATGGCGGTGCGCGCATCGCTCGGAGCAGGCCGTGGGCGCGTCATCCGGCAGCTACTGACGGAGAGCCTTCTTCTGAGTCTGGCTGGCGGAATTTTCGGCATTATTTTAGCCCGCTGGGGCGTTCGCGGGCTCCTGGCCCTGGCCCCCGCCAGCCTCACACAGTCCGCCGACATTCAATTCGACTCCAGAGTTTTTGCGGCCGCCATTGCTCTTTCTTTGCTGACGGGCATCCTTTTCGGCATTGCGCCGGCACTGGTTACTTCCCGCGTAGACCTCATAAGTAGTCTGGGTGGTGACAGCCGTTCTAGCATCGGCGCGGGCGGGCGCTTGCGCGCTTGGCTAGTAGGCGCAGAGGTTGCAGTTTCTGTTGTACTTCTGGCCTGCGCCATGTTGCTGTTCCGTAGCCTCGTCGGATTCGAAACATTAAACCCTGGCCTGGATGCTTCCAACGTGCTCACCTTCCGCGTGTCCTTACCAGCGGCGCGCTATCAAAAGGTTTCCCAGCGCACCCAATTCTTCGCGAACGCGATCCAGCAGATCGAACATCTGCCCGGAGTCCGCACTTCCAGTGCGGTAATCTTCCCGCCGTTCAATGGTCCGGGTTACGGCACCTGGGCGAACATCGAAGGACACCCGCCCGCCAAACCCGGCCAGGAGCGTCTGGCGTTCATCCGAAGCGTAATGCCGGGATATTTTCAGACCTTGCGCATTCCCATCCAACAGGGACGCGATTTCACCGAATCCGACAATCTGGAAAAGTCCCCGCAGCGCTTTATCGTCAACGAGGCGTTCGTGCGTCAGTTCATGCCAGGCGAACAACCTCTCGGCAAAAAGATCAACGCCTTGATGGAGACCGAGAATCCCTTCGGCGAGATCGTCGGCGTGGTGGGCGACGTGCGAGAGTGGTCCATTGACCGCGCACCGATGCCGACCGTCTATTACACCTATTCTCAGCTCAGTTTCCCGAGCATGATCTTCCTGGTACGCGCGGAACATAACCCCGCCAGCTTGGCCGAGCCGGCGCGGAGAATCATCCGGAGCCTCGATTCCGCACAGCCGATTGCCGAAATACGAACCATGCAGGAGATACTCGGGGAGAACTTCGCGCGCCAGCGTTTCAGCGCGTGGCTGCTTTCCGGATTTTCTATAGTTGCGCTGGTGCTGGCCGCGGTTGGGATCTACGGCGTCCTGGCTTATTCAGTTACCGCACGCACCCGTGAACTCGGAGTGCGGGCGGCGCTGGGGGCCGATTCAGCGCACATCATCGCGCTGGTGCTCAAAATGGGTGCGCGCCCAGTGCTAGGCGGTGTTGTCGCCGGAACTGCCGGAGCGCTTGCACTGACAGGTCTACTGAAAAGCCTGCTATTCGGCGTCGGGCCACGAGACCCTGTGACCTTCCTGGTAGTGCCGTGCGTACTCGCAATAGTCGCCTTGATCGCGGCATATTTGCCCGCCCGCCGAGCCGCGCGTCTCCACCCGGTCGAGGCACTACGTACGGAATGAGTATCCTGTCGCCGGATTCTTACTTCGTGCTCAGCCCCGCCACGAACCCGTCCACTTTCCCCGCACTGGACGTTTTAGAAACGCCCTTCAACGACTTGAATATAGGGCCGCTCGTGTAACCCACCACGTAGATATTGCCTTTGGCATCGAAGGCCACCCCGTTACCCACTTGCAAACCATCGCTCCCCAGATAGGAGAGGTAACTGATAGCCGCGGTCCCCGCTGTAGCGGGATTGAACTCCAGCACAAACGCATCCAAGCTACCGTCATAAGCCGCTTGAGCAGCATTCTTCGTAGTTGGAAGACCCGGGGCTAGCGTCATACCGGTCATATACAGATTCCCCGCCGCATCCTGCTTCAGATCGGATGGGATAGTGGGCCCGCTGCCTCCGAAAAACGTGGAATAAACCAATTGTTCGGAACGTTCCGCCTTGGTGGGATCCAAAATGCTAACGAAAGTGTTGCCATTGCCGCCGTACACAGTCTGCATTCCGTTCGCCGTCACCGGGAAGGTCGACGATATCGTCCACCCGCTGATCACTACCTGCCCCACCGCATTGATAACCACATTGCTCGCTTCTTCCTGGTCGACGCCGCCGATAAATGTCGAATACTCCAGCCCGCTTGACCCGGCCGAGGTGTTAATGTGAGCGACAAAAGCATCGCCATCCCCCTGGTAGAAATTCTGGTAGCTGGTGCCTTTCAGCGGAAGATTGAAGGAATAAGTCCCGCCCGCAATCCATACCGTTCCGTCCGCCGCTAACGCGATGCCGCGCCCGATGTCCCAGCCGCTTCCCCCCAGGTAGGTGGAGTACACAAGCGTCGCGGTTCCTGAAAGCGAGGGCTCATACTCGGCTATGAATACGTCCTGGTCGCCGCCCGTAGCGCTCTGCAACGGGTTGACGGTGGGATAGTCGGTCGAATCGGTGCCGCCGGTAACATAGATTTTTCCCTTGGAATCGAAAGTGACTCCCACTCCGGTCTCGTCGAGAGCACCGCCCAAATAAGTGGAATACCCCAAGGCCCGCGAAGAATTGATCCACACCACGAACGCGTCGGAGGTGCCATCCAAAGCGGTTTGCGCTGGATTCTGAGTCGGGAAATCAGCCGACAGCGTGGTCCCTGTCAGATAAACGTCGCCATTCGGGCCCACTGCCATTCCGCCCAATGTCTCGTTCGCCGTCCCACCCAGGTATGTGGAGAAGACAATCTGCTCGCCGGCTTTCGCATTCGGATCGATCTTCGTAACAAAAATGTCCGTGCCGCCCGCGTTGGCAGTCTGGATGGCGCTGACGGTCGGATAATCGGTCGAATAAGTGGTGCCTGCGACCCAGAGGAAACCGATCCGGTCCAGGGCGATGGTCTGCGCGACATCCTGATCTGAGCCCGACAAATACAGAGAGAAAGTCAGCACCGGATCAATCACCAATTCCCGATCGCGATCGTATTTGCCCAGGACGAATCCGTAGGATCCGTCGGCGTTCTTACGATAGCGGCTTTCCACCGGAACTCTCGCTCCATTCACGGAAACCTGATAAGCGACGGGACGCTTCTGAATCAGCCCGGCTATTAGATTCCCGTTGCGATCTACATGCGCCCGGCCGCCATCCAGCCGTAGCCGGATATTGCGTGGATCGGCCCCCGGCTTCATCGTCAAGTCGTACTCCAGCTCGCCTTCATTCCCGTAATAAACCAGATCGATGCCACGGTACAGATTGGACACCTGCAATCGGCCGTAGTTGGGAATCTCAGGCCGCCACTTCGCCGGATCATTCCCAAAAAACAGTCCGGTAGTGGATGTGAGCTTTTGAATAGGCTCGATCTTCGAGGCTGGGTCCGCGCCCTGGAATCGAAGCTCGAACTGCTTGCCCGCCCTTTGAAAGGTGGCCTGGTTTCCCGCAAATGAATAACGGAAACGAGGGCCGCGGGCTATGAATTGCGACGAGCCGGTATCCGCGGCCGGCTCGAAGCGGAGCGGCGCGGTCGCGAGAATTCGAACTGCATCATCAGAAGTAGCCGCAGCCAGGGTGCCGCAAAAAAGGGCTGGAATAAAAAGTATAGTGCGTAGTTTCATGTCGAGACGATTGTTGCTAACGACGTGTCCGCCTGCAAACCGGTTGCGTCGCGTAGCCGCGATGCTTACAAAACTTCACAAACCAACACGCTACCATAGAAGAGTTTAACGTAACTGGCGCCCCATGCGGGGCGTCTGCCAAAAGAGATGCAAAGAAAACTGTTTCTACAGGTTACTCTACAGGTTACCCTAGCCGGCTCCTTATTCACTGTGGCGCTGTTAGCGTCCGATTTTTGGAAAACCAAAGACTACACCCAATGGTCGAGCGAGGAAGTCACCAAAATATTGACCGACTCGCCGTGGGCCAAAGAGATCACGGTCACCTCCGGACAACAAGGCCAGCAACGGCGCAGCGGCGGTAGACGCGGAGGAATGGGCGGAGGCTTCCCAGGAGGCGGTGGCGGAGGCGGCGGCTACCCCGGCGGTGGTGGCGGAGGCGGTTATCCCGGCGGCGGGGGCGGTCAAGGCGGTGGCGGCATCCATGAACAAGTGGTCGTACGCTGGGACAGCGCTCTGGCGATTCAGCACGCATTGCTGCGCCAGGGTCATCATCCCGCGTCCTCTGACGACGCATCCAAGGATGCATCCAAACCGGCCGTTGACATAAATCAGAAATACTACGTGGTATCTGTGCTCGGTTTGAGCATGCCCAGCCGAAGAGGCGATTCCGATTCGAGCGACAGCGACAAGCAGTCGAACGACGACCTACGCACACG
Organism: Bryobacteraceae bacterium; assembly: GCA_050011295.1. Classification (GTDB taxonomy): domain Bacteria; phylum Acidobacteriota; class Terriglobia; order Bryobacterales; family Bryobacteraceae; genus Palsa-89. Next base: position 47,342 of record JBEKJJ010000015.1, on the reverse strand, counting down.
CTTCTTGGATGCCGCGACCCTGGTTCCCAAAAGTAAGATAGCTATTCAGGCCGAGGACGTCCAATTCGATGGACGCAACGGATCCATCGCCATGCGCTTTCTTTTCCCGCGCACTTTCCCGATTGACGGCGAAAAAGAAATTGTCTTTCAGTTCCAGTCGCAAGGCGTGAAGTTCGATCACAAGTTCAAAATCACTGACATGCAGTATCAGGGCAAGCCGGCAATATAGCCGCTACTCATACCGCAAGGCCACCAACGGATCCACTCCCGCCGCCCTCCGCGCCGGAACATAGCACGCGAGCCACGACACAATGATCAATGTCGCAGCTCCCACCCCCAGCGTCCATGGATCCTGCGGCGCCACATGGAACAACAGTGACCGCATCAATCGCGTCAACAGCAGGCTCCCTGTCACGCCAATCGCAAGCCCGGCCATCACCAACGCCATACCCTGCCGTTCCACCAAACGCAGCACTTGACTGCGCTGCGCTCCCAACGCCATGCGGATACCGATCTCCGCCGTCCGTTGCACCACCACGTAAGACATCACCCCATACAAGCCAAGCGATGCCAGAAACAGCGCAGCGGCCGCGAAGAATGCCAGCAGAACCAATGAAAAACGGCGCTGCGAAATCGAATCCGCTACTGCCGCTGTCATGGGCTGCACCGAATAAACCGGCTGGGACCGATCGACATTCAGGATCACCGCCTTCATCGGCCCACCCAACACCGCAGGATCAGAAGTGGTCCTTGCCACCACTGTAAGAAACGATGGCAGCCGCTCGACAAAAGTGGGCCGCTGGAAATATGCCGCGTAAACCTGCACGGGCGTGTCCTGGTCGAGACCCGCGATCTTGACATCCGCCACCACCCCCACAATCTCGCGCCAGTTCGGCGGAGTTGCAAACCCAACTTCCAGGCGTTTCCCGATGGCATCCTGGCCGGGGAAATATCGATCCACCAGCGTTTGATTCACCACCACTACCGGCGGCGTATCCTGTGTGTCGCGCTCCGAAATCGCACGGCCACGCACCATCCGCATGCCCATCGTTTCGAAATAAGTGGGAGTCACGGCGAAATAGTTGGCAGTGGGCGCCTGGCTGGGCGTAACATCCGGTCGGCCCTCGAATCGCATAATATAAATCGGATTCCCGAGCAACGGCACGTCTGTCGAAACAGCCGCCATCTGGACACCCGGAAGGCGCGACACGTCCCGGAGGATTCCGCGCACCAGTTGAATCTTCAAATCGTCATGGCCGCGATATTTGGAAGGCGCGGGCGCAAGGCGCATGCTCATCACATTCTCAGGATGGAAGCCCGCGTCCACATGCGCAATCTCATAAAAGCTGCGAATCAGCAGCCCCGCGCCCACCAACAAAATCAGCGCGGTGGCAACCTGCACGACTACCAATATGTTGCGTAGCCCACCGCGGCTGCTCACCGATCGCGATCCTTCTTTCATCAGCGAACTGAGATCGGCCCGCGAAGCTTGCCAGGCAGGCGCCAAGCCGAACAGGATGCCGCTCAGTACGGAAACCAGCAATGTGAATCCCACGGCCCTCAAGTCGAGCGAAACCTGATTCAGCCGCGGCAGATTCGCCGGCGCCATCGAAAGCAAGCCATGAAAAGCGCCATACGCCAGCACTAATCCGAGCGCAGCTCCCGCAGCTGAGAGCAGCATGCTCTCCGTCAGCATCTGGCGGATCAGTCGCGCGCGTCCGGCGCCCAGCGAATTGCGGATGGCGATCTCATGTTGCCTGCCTGCCGCCTTCGCGAGCAGCAGATTCGCCACGTTCGCGCACGCGATCAACAAAACAAATGTCACCGCGCCCAGCAAAACCAACAGCGCCGGACGCATCGGCCCCACCGCGTCCTCCAGCATGAGGTTCACCAGCACGCTCGCGTCTTGATCAAACTCAGGATATTGAGCCGCTAGGCGCGACCCGATGGTCTGAAAATCCGAACGCGCGCGCTCCAGCGTCATGCCATCCTTCAACCGCGCAATCACCCGGTAGCGATGCAAATCGCGCTGTGCTTTGGTCTCATTGTCGAGCGCAAGCGGCGCCCACATGGTGGATTGCGCCGGATATTCGAATTCCTGCGGCATAATCCCAATCACCGTTCGAGGCTTGCTGTCGAACGTCAGCGCCTGGCCAACTATTTTTGGATCGCCGCCAAAACGCGACCGCCAAATCCCGTAGCTAAGGATAACCACGCCATCGTGGCCCGGTTGATCCTCCTCCTCGGTAAAGATGCGGCCGAGGATCGGCGAAACCTGCAGCGCATCGAAAAAACCGTGGTCAGTAGCCGCGCCTAAATATCGCTCCGGTTCCCCTTCCTTGGAAGCAAGATTAAACGTGCTCCCCGTGAACGCGCCCATCGCCCGAAACACCTGGTTCTGCGCGCGCCAGTCGTAATAATTTGCGGGAGCAGCCACAAACTTAGGCAAGTTGCGCTTCGGCTCGGATTCCCAGACATTCACCAGCCGGTCGGAACGGGGGAAGGGAAGCGGCCGCAGCAGCACTCCGTCCACCACACTGAACATCGCGCTCGTGGCCCCAATGCCGAGACCGAGCGCCAGCACGGCGGCGCACGTGAATCCCGGGTTGTTGCGAAGAGTGCGGAAGGCGAAACGGAGGTCGGTCATTTCTAATTCGACGGGCGTTCGTTCAAAGCGTTACGCTAAACTCCAAGAATGTCCCTCCCGAAGGACTTGGAAAGCGCAATTGACTCCGCGTGGGACAAAGCGCGCGATGTTCCTGGCTATATTGGCGACCGCGAGTTTCGCGCCTTGGCCATGCTTTTCGCCGGCGCTCCGAGAACCGGCGCCGCAGTCGAGATCGGGAGCTTCAAAGGCAAGTCGACGGTCGGACTGGCAGCGCTCGCCGCCCGCTATGGGCTGGATTCCATCGTCAGCATTGACCCACATAATGCCCCATCCGCCACTGACCCGGAACTCGGCCATCAGGCGTCTTCGTTCGATGATTTCCGCTCGGCATTGAAAAATGCGGGAGTTGAGCAGCACGTGGAAATTCATCGCGCTCCGTCACAACAAGTCGCAGCGGGCTGGAACCGGCCCATCGGTTTTCTATGGATTGACGGCGACCACACGTACGCCGGCGCGAAATTAGACTTCGATCTATTCTTCCCTTATCTTGTGGACGGGGCCATCGTCGCTATTCACGATACTCTGCATGAGTTCGAAGGTCCCATTCGCGTCTTCGTTGAGCAGATGCTCCGCTCGGACCAGTTTGGACCCGCGGGTCTGCTGCACACCATTGGTTGGGCGCAATATTCTCCTCGCCACGGATCCAACTTCTGCAAACAACGCGAGCGTCTGGCACGCAGCGCATCTCGACTGATTCCACTCGTTGCCGACGGACGCCCGGTCACCGGTCTCGCCAAAATGCGCTGGAAGTTGCTATGTGCGCTGATCCCGCACTCGATTCTGTCTCCCACCGATTGGGAAAGCACCCTCAGTGTGGGGCAGGCTGGCAGCCTGCGCGGCGGTTGATTACCGCCGCTGTCGGGCGAAAGGTGAGCATTCGGTCCGATCGACAATCGGCCGTAGGCAGGGCATGGCCCTCATGAGCGCTGCCGCTTCGTACCATATTTTCCTCGGATAAGCTTCTTGGGCGGCCTTTGCTGGTGGCAAGGGGATTCGCCAGGTACGGGTTTTGTAAACCCTGCGGCGCCAGGGAGGTTCTAGCACCCAGCAAATGTCAGCAACGGGCGTTCTACGGACAAGCGCCCGCTCAACCTCCACAACGCCGTGACTCCGAGTCCGAGTCTGTCAACCCCTATGGCACATCAGCCCGGCCTTAGTCCAGAACGCCTTCCTTACCAGCAAGTCGTGGCAGCCAATATCCTGACACCTCAGAAACTTATTTCAGAGTGATGCGGTCGTATCCCTTGAACGCCGAGGTGTCGCTTAGGATCACCTTGTCGCCGGGCTCGACTCCGCTTAGGATTTGGATCGTGTTGACCGACGCGCGCCCAAACTTTACCTTTACTCGCACTGCGTGGTCTCCATTCGGTTCCAGTTTGAACAAAGCACCTTCACTATTGGTCTGGCCCTCTACTGGCCGGCCCACCTTGACAACATCGCTCAAGTGGCCGATTTCGATTGTGCCGTCCACCTCCACACCCTGCTGAACTCCGCGCGGAAGCCCACTCTCGATCTGCACGGTAACAGTGCTCTGTTGCACACCAGGAGTGATTCGCGTCACCTTACCGGTGGCGAGCTCGGCCTGCCCGTGGAACTGTATGGAAACAATCTGCCCGGGCTGCACCTCCTTTATCAGCGACGTGGGAAGTAGCAGATCAGCCGTGCTGCTGGTGGTGAGCTTACCGAGCCCGCGCAGCGCGACCGGCATGTCGCCTCGCTTCACCGTGTCTACCCAAATGGTGTTGCGGTCGACTACGCCTCCGGGCGCGGCTGGGGCTTGAGCACCCCTGAGCACGACCACGCCGGCGCCGGACAGCACCATCAGAGTGACTACAAAAGCTGCCACGGGCCCGATGACGGTGTGGGAGACCGGTTGCAATGGATCAGCCAGCCTGCGAATTCGATCCAAGAGAGAGCCGCCGTTGGCTGCGATTGCGGCACGAACATGGGTGGGCCGGCACAATTCCAAGTCGGCGAGGGCGCGTACATACGTTAAGGCGTCGCCACTAGCAGCCACCGCCAAATCGTCACAGCACAACTCGCGTTCCTTACGGATCTGATTTGAGACCCACCAGATCGCGGGGTGATAGAACAGTACTGCCTCGACGACACTCTGCAGCACGTTCACCAGATAGTCATGTCTGCAGATGTGGGCAAGCTCGTGGGCCAGTAGAGCCTCGATGTGTTCGGGTGCCAACCCGGTGAGCGCGCCGACCGGCATCAGTACCACCGGCCGAAACCAGCCGACGACGGCAGGCACTTCCACCAGCGACGACATGAGCAGGCGGACAGGGTAGGACACACCGAGTTGGGCCGCGATTCTATCGAGCGCATCTTGCAGATGATGAGGCGTAGGACGATTTGCATTGGACCGCAGGCGAGCTGCGACAAACGAACCACCCGCCAAGCGAATCAACAATACAACTGCACCCGTGAACCAAGCCATCTCGATCCACGGTAGGGCCCGCTGCAATCCACCTGACCAGGACAAGTACCAAGGCGCCGCCAAGCTCCCACCCGAGGCTGCAAGCGTCAGCGGAATTGCAGACACTTGCACGGATGCCGATTGCCAGGTTTCTGAGCCTGCCAGGAAACCATACGTGAGGATCGGAGCAGACGCCATGGTGGCGAGGGTCAAACAGGCGAGCGCGTAGCGAGCACGAGCGCTGGTCGACCCGGCACCCAGCCCGCGCACCGCCGCGAACAGTCCCGAAATCAATGCGCCCTGCCACACGAAGTGAAGCAGTGCCCAGCCAAGGTCTGCTGCCAGAGGCTGTGCGAATAAAAGCTGTAGACTTTTCATCGGGACTCCCCTTTCTTCTCAAGCTTGTCCAGGATTCGCCGGATCTCACCCAACTCTTCGTCGGAGGCGGGCTGCGCGGCCAGCGCCCCTAAGACAAGGTTTTTGGACGAGCCCTCAAACGCACGCTTCAGCAAATCCGCGGCGATCTCCCTCTGGGTCTGTTCTTTGGCGACGCCGGCCTCGTAGACATGCGAGCGAAAGCGCTCACTGCGCACGAGCAGGCCCTTTTCCGTCATCAATTGCATCTGTTTGAGCGTCGTGGTGTAACCGCTGTCCTTTCGAAGCGCTTCGTGAATTTCACGCACGGTGCTGGGCCCCTGACGCCAGAGTGCCGCCAGTATATCGAGCTCAGCGTCCGAAGGCAGCGGCGTGCGAGGCGGATGTTTACGGCGAGAGCGGAGAGCCATGCTTCGAAGTGTAATACGATCCTGATCGTATGTCAACGATATAAATCGTACTTAGACTAAACGGCACCTCCCGCCAAAGTAAGTGCTCGGACGTACTGGGACCAGTTCAAGGAAGTTACTGTTCTACTTGTCCGTATAAGTCGGCATCTCGGACTTCGGCCAGGGCCAGTGGCCTGATCCCTGTGGGAGCAATAGATTCTCCCGGTTGCACCATTACCGATAGATGTCGATAATAGCCCCCGCATCAATAAATCGGCCAGGAACAACGCTTCGGGAACCTCGACGCTACCGATAAGTTAGCGCCTATGGGGCATCGCCGCGCACCACCGGCCCTCAAACTCTAGATTCTGGGAAAACTGGGTGACAAGGGGATTGCATCCTGCAGCGGGTTGGTAACCCGAGCAGTGGCGCCGATTGCCAATCGGCGCGCAGACTACCAATCTGCCCCGCACAGTTCTTTCAGCGTGGCGGCGATGATTGGTGCGGCCTCCGGGCCGACGGAATTCTGCTCGCCGTACCAACGCTTGGGCGCGTTCTGAAGCCAGGGCGGTTGGTTATCCCATTCGGATTTCGGAATGATGTAGCCGATCTCGTCATTGGCGAGTCCGAAGAGCATCCGGTATGGCGCTCTCATGAGGCTCTTGATGGCAGGTTCCGCGGGCGCGTCCGGAAAGTCGGCGCCGTCATATTTCTGAATACCGCCGACGCTCAGTTCGGGATAAAGCTCGCCGGGGACCAGCGCGATTTCGAGCATTGGCTTCGATCCATCCATCAACCGGATCAGCCCTACCGGCACGCTGGTCTGGCCGTCCACCGATGGTTTTCGCCCGTGATAGATATTGGCCTGGGCCGCTTGCTCAAAGCCCTTGTTCGCGATCGGAATGTGGACGATGCGTTCCTGGAATTCGTAGCGGGTGATATTGACTGCCTCGGCAAGGTCCAGCGCGCCCGCTCCAATGTCGGCCACACGCTGGCCGATGCGCTCGGCTTTCTCGAAGCTGTTATCGGGGATGCCCGGGAGCTTCGCTCCCAGCGGCGATTGCATTCCGCCCACTGCGCCATTGATAAAAACCGCGACGCCTCCGCGGCGTTCTTCGAGACGCTTATATATGGCCGCCGGATAATCGGCCGTGATTTGCGTGTTGCGTGAGCCCAGCGTCTCCGGATGATTGGCCCAGTTGATGAGCGTCGCGATTGGTTTGCCATCGGCGCCAGTGACTGCCAGAAGAATCAGTTCGGCGTCGTGAACATCCGGCGGGCGATTGTCGTGGATGAAAGTGTCCAGTTCAGGCGGATGTGTTTTGGCTAGTGCAATGGATGCCGGCCGAAGATTTGCGATGGCCGCGAGCGCCGCTTCGGCGGTTCGTTCGATGACGAAGCTCGAGTATTCCTCGTTGATTCCGCTGGTAGCAGCATTGGGCCCCCACAATCCCATGGTGTCGGGCGCCTGATGATCATGCAGAGCGGCGACGACTACGTCAGCATTCCGTCCAAGCTTGGTCTTCACCGTTTGGCGAATACGGACAACATCATCCCAGAACAAGCCGATGGAATCCACGCCGCAGATTACCAGCGGTGTCTCGCCTGGTTGAAGAGCCAGGCAGCGCGCGAAAAGATCGTCGTGGATAGCGGTAGCGCGGCGGTTATTATCGAATCCGGCCATGAATACAGGCCCCTTGGCAAGATCCGGAGTGACCACACGGACCGAGGCGCCAGCGCGCATTTCAGCGGCCGCGGGAAGGGCGAGCAGTGTGAAAGCGATTAGGGCTCTTTCCATCGTTTCTCGTTTCTCGTTTCTCGTTCATCGTTTCTGGTCTAGCGATCGGACCTAACGAGAAACGAGAAACGAAGAACGGCCTTTTAAGTTCTCATCCTGGTGAAAAAATACAATCCGGCCATCGCGAACAGAAAATCGGGCGACCATGCGGCTAGCGTCGCCGGTAGCAAATTGATGTCGCCTAATTGCTCAAACAGTTTGCCGATGGCCCAGTAGGCAATCGCGATGCCGAAACTGACGCCCACTCCGGCAGTGGCGCCGCGGGTGCCCGCGATAAACGCGAATGGCACGGAAATCAGTGCCATTACCAAGGCGAACAACGGCACTGCAAATTTCCGGTAGAACCGAACCTGCAGCGTGATTGTATCGATTCCGCTGCGCTGCAGATCGCGGATGTAAGACGCCAGTTGCTGGAAGTTCATTTGCTGATCCTGCAAGACTTCCTGCAAGAAGTAGTCCTGCGTTTCCTCCAATTCGCGAAACGTCGTTGCTTGCCCGCTGAAGTTGAGAAGCTTCTCATCGCGTCCCGTAAGATCGCGGCTCCAGCCGTTCTCGAAGATCCAGGCCTTCAACGTGGGTTCCCAGCGGGCCTTTTCGGCAGAGATGTGCTTGCGAACCCGGAAATTGGAAGGATTCAACTCGAAGACCTGCGGGCCCACCATCAGCTTTTGAGCAGGATCCAAATACTGGTAGTAGTAAATGTGCGGATCGTTATGCGAGCCGGGAGCGAATACCCAGTGACGGCCAGGATTCAGATAGGTCTGGACCGGCTTGCCCTTGATCTCTTTGCGTATGGCGTCCTGCTTCCGGTTTGCGCCGGGCACGTAATAGTGATCGAAAGCGAATAAACCGCCGCTGAGCAGCAAAGACATGACCAGAACCGGGATGGCCAGCCGGTAGAGGCTGATGCCGCAAGCCTTGAAGGCGGTCACTTCATTGTGCTTGCTGAGGATTCCGAATGTGATGAGCACGGCTACCAATACGCTGATGGGAGCTGAGTCGTAAATGAGCTGTGGCGTGAGAAAGAAAAGATAGGTGAATACGCGAGACATGGCGATATTGTTCTTCACGATATCGCTCAGCAATTCAAAGAACGTGTAGACCTGCGTCATCAGCACGAAGCTCACCAACAGAAGCGCGAAATAAAAAACGAAGCCGTAGAGCACGTAGGTATCGGCAATCTGCGGCGCCAGGAAAATGCGCCATCCTCGCCTGCCGGCGCGCACCACCGAAGGCGCCAACCTGAGCGCGCCACGCAATCGATCCCATAAGGATCGAACCCAATCAGAGGCGATGGCGACCCAGTCCCTGTCGCCAGGCAGCTCCAAACGCGTAAGGAGCAAAATTCCAATCACGGCGAAGACTACGTTGGGGATCCACATGGCGAGCCCTACCGGCAGCTTGTGTTGTTTGGCCAAGCCGTTGGCGCCGATGTGTCCCATCCAATAAATGAAAGCCAGCGCGACCGTCAGCACGAACGCGCTGGACTTACCGCCTTTGCGGGAGGAGATGCCTAGCGGTATGCCGATCAGGGCGAGCAGAAAGCACGCGGGCGGTAGAGCCAGGCGCTGGTGCAGCTCGATGCGGGACTGGATCTTATTGTCGGCATCCAGCTTCGGATCGTGATACGCGATCTTATATAGCGGAATCGTATCAATTTCCGTATAGGGCTGAACGGGCACATCGTTCGGTTTGGTCGCTTCCAGAATCTGCTCGCCTGTTTTACCGGATGTCGTGTAGTATTCAGTGATGTCTTTCCCCACCTCGTAAGTGAGGCCATTCTGCATGGAGAGCTGTATGCGATTATGCTTTACATCCGGAACCGCGATCGCGTCAGCGGCGACAGTGATGCGGGGGCCTTCGCCGCGATCGTGATCCGATTTCTTCTGCTCTTCCGGAGGGGTAATATCCGCAATGAAAACATTGCGCCAGCGGGGGAGTGCACCGGGAATGACATCCTGAATATACAGCACGCGATTGGGGAATTGCTCCTCGAAAACCTGCGGCTGCACTTCGGCGGTCAACTCGGCCGCCACCAACTGATTCAGGACTCTATATGTTGTCCGCGCGGCCCAAGGAGTAAGCCAGAGCGAGGCTGCCGCAGCCACCAGCATGCCGACCACTGCGAACGTAAGGACCGGTCCGATCACTTTGCGGCTGGGAACACCGGCGGCTCGCATGGCGGTGACCTCTCCGTCGCTCGACATACGGCTGAGAGCGATCAAGACTCCCACCAGCACTCCCAGAGGCAAGGTGAGGGTCAGCGTGAACGGGATAGCCAGACCGAACAGGTAGGCGACAGTAGGAGGGGGCGCGGAGCTGCGCACCAGGATCTCGAATAGCTTGCCGACGCGCTGTAGGAAAATCACAAACGTAAATAGGATGGTCCCAAGCAGCGCGCTTGCGGCGACTTCGCGGAAGATGGCGCGGTTCAGCAAGCCCATAAGAAGAATTCAGGAGCCAGGAGCCAGAATCCAGAATGCTTCTGAGCGTTCCGACCCCGGTCCCACTCCTGGATTCTGGATTCTGGATTCTGTTTTCGCTCCGCCCAGAGGCGGAGGCGGCACGATCGGCAGCTTTGGCGTTTCCTCCTGAACAGGCTCCAGCTCCAGCTCGTCGAACAGCAGGGACGGGGCGATTACTGAGGCGCTGGTGGTGAAACTGCCTGCGCCCATTAAAGCGAAAGGGGCGTTGGAATCGATGAAATCGAAAACGTAACTCTCGTCGGATGCAGCAACGATATCTTTGAGCGAACGCGTGGAGACGCCGCGGAAGCGGAGGCTGCGCACCAGTTCTTCCCGGCCATCCGGATAAACCCGATACACCAGCAGCGGCAGGCTGACCGGACGCGTGCTTCCGCTCGCTTGTGCCAGGCGCCTGAGCTCGTCTACCGAAGCCGACGACGGATAGTCCAATTTACGGACCAATATTCCGTACGGCTTGTTGCGCTCCTGGCACAGATCGATGAGCTTCTTTTTCAAATCGGGTAGCGGGATGGTCTGAGTGGCGCGCACAAAAAGATTGCCAAAGCCAGATGCGTCAGCGCCGAAGGGTCCGGTGACACGCGCGCGTCCGTTGGAACTGTCGAACGACTTGAGCACCGGCGTGCGCGTCAGCAGAAACGTTTTCAGCGTCCCTTTTTCGATCAACGCCAACGGCGTCGGAGCGACGCCTTCGATGTCGTAAAGGTAGTGCCCCAGCAACGTGTGGCCGCGCCATTCGGTCTGAGTAGGGTCGTCCACCACGTCTATCCACTCCGGCAGGATGCGTGACCCGACACGGTTCTCCAGCTCGCTTGGAACGTAAGGGGCGTTGTGGCCGCCATCCACGATGGGCTTGCGCGTTATTTTCAGATTGTCGCCCAGCAATTGACCGAACAGTTGCGCGGCGGCTGCGGCTTCGAACAGCACAGGGCCGTCGTAAGCCTCGCCTATGGGAGCATCACTAAGCGCGGTAACGTGATCGGCCACTTCCGTCACTTGGCGGCGCAATTCAGTTTCCGGCGGAAGCCCACTGGCATCGAAGGCTTCCATCACCTGGGCGTCGCGAACTTGTGTGCCATCCGGCGCCAAGCCGCGGGCCAGGATGCGGATGTGGGCCAGATTCTCCGGCGTTCGCAACACGCTACCTTCTGAATTCGCCAGAAAATTGGTAGCCTGCGAGATTTGCATCTCAACGGCTGACGACAACACGCGTGGATATTTGTCGAAGATGGCAGAAAGCTTCACCACGCGATCCTTCCAGAGGGATTCGTTCACCGGTCGACGGCGAACGGGAAGTACCGCTTGTACTGGGGGGACTTTCGAAAAATCCGGAAGCTGATCCGGCAGATTCATGTTCTTGAGAGAGGATCGCTTGCGTGCAATGGCATCCTCGGCGGTTTTGTAGGCTCGATCCGTGGCCAGCCAGAGCGTATGCCGGAAGCCCATGTAATCATCGTCGAGCGAAAGCTGGTCGGGATCGTAGCGAGAGCCGGAATAGTGTTCCGAATATATGTGATTGGTGTTGTCGAATGCGTAGTCGCCCACGCGTACCAGGACCAGAGGAAAGCGGACAGTAGATTGGCTGCTTGCGACCAACGCACCGAGAGATGCATTCACGGAAAAATTCGCCTCATCCGCGACGCGGTACTCGATGAAGTAAGGCACATCCAGGCTGATGATGCGCAGTTGGCGCGCCCGGTGCAGCTCATCCTTCATGGCGCGAAGCAGAGGGTCGGGTTCTGGGGGAGGCTCTAACACCTGCCCCGGAAGAATCCAGAAGCCAGAAGCCAGAAGCCAGAAGACTACGCGCGCCGCCGACCGATTCACCTTCTGGCTCCTGGATTCTGGCTCCTGGATTCTTCCGCTCACTTTTCCTCCGTCGGCGGAGAAAGCAACGGAGGCCGGTCCAGCGCATGGTCTTTTTTCTGGATCTCAATCTCAGAGACCAGCAGGGCGGGGGAGACGGCTGAAACCGGCACTTGACCCGATTCGGCGCCGCAATAGCCGTTGAAAACGTCCGGCTGGTCGGACGTGACCAGAATTTTCGCAAAGCTGGAAAGCGGCGTGCCAACAATATCAACTCCCCGCACCAGTTCGTCAGGACGTCCGTCCGGATACACGCGATAAACGATCAAGGGAATCACCGTGTAGGCTTGCAGACCGCGCCGCTGGGTGGTGGTGTAGCCGCCGGTCACTTGCTCGAAAAACAATCCGTAGGGCTTTTTCTGACGCTTGATTTCAGCCAGAAGCATTTCGCGCAAACGTTGGTCCGAGACCGTCTTCTTCGATTCGACAATCAGGTTTGACTGGCGTGAAACCACTTCGGCGCCGGGCTGCCGCCGGCCATGTCCGTTGGAATGATCGAAGCCGTTAATAGGGGAGCGCGACATCAGGAACGTTTTCAGTATCCCGTTTTCGACCACGGTCACGGGACGCGCCTGGATGCCTTCGTCATCGTAGGCGTAAGTGCCGTTCAGCTCGGTGGAACCAATCGCTTTTCGAGTGGGATCGAACACCACCGATAAAAAGTCCGGCAGCACCGGTGTCCCGATGGCTTTGGTGAAGGTTTGGCCCTCCGCTTCGTCCTTTTGACGATGTCCTTCAACACGGTGACCGAAGATCTCGTGAAAGAAGACGCCGGCGGCGCGTCCGGAAAGAATCGCGGGACCAATGAACGGCTCGACTGTAGGCGCCTTCAGAAGGGCGGCGAGGTCCACCCCCACACGATTCACCGCGGCTGCAATCACTTCCGGCTTGGGCAGCCGGTCGAGGTCAGTGCTTTGAAAATCCTGCATCGCGGCCAGATCCATTCCATCTGAGGCTTTCCCCCGAGCGGCAATGGAAATATTGGTAAAGCTACGCCCGTCCAGCAGCCGTGTACCCTCGGTGCTGACCATATATTTTGTTTCTCGCTCGACGGCCAAAACGATGTTCGAATTCAAAACTCCATTCGCGCTGGATAGCTGGGCGGACCACTTGCGCAGAAGGCCAGCCCACTGCTCGTCGGGATAATGCGGCCGGGGAGGAGATTCCTCATGCACCGAGGGCGGTTCGACGGAAAAGTCGTCCGAGTCGTCTTCCTGTTTGACCTGGGACTGCGCGTTGGATTTTATTTCAATCAGGCGCCGGGCGGCCAGCCGGTAGGTGCGGTCGGTCTCGAGCCAAACCTTCTGGCGGATTGCGTCGGGCACGTCGTCGAGCGGTAGGACCCCGCCGGCCGTAAATCGGGATCGCTGGCCGTTCACGACGTGATAATTGTCGAGTTTGGGAGTGCCCACGCGGATTGTCACGTCAAGATAACGGAGGTGCGAGGCATGCCGGCTGTTGATGGCTCCGAGGCTGGCGCTGAGGATTTGAGTGTCCTCATCGGTGACGGTGTAAGCCATGTAATAAGGAGGCGGATCCGCTTTCTGTTTCAGAACGGAAAAATTCCGTTGCAGCTCGTCGTTCAAGATATCGAGAAGAGTGGGTTGCGATGCGGCCGCAAGGGGGAGGGACACGACCAGAAGCGGGAGGAAGCGCACGAAGCTTTAGGATAGCAAGAATGAAGAATCCAGAATTCAGGAGCCAGAATTCAGAATTGCTCGGAGTAGCTTTCGAGCAAGCGACTGACCTCTTCCAAATTCGTCAATAACGACTTGGTATCGCCGTAACCAAGGTCGTTTGATAGAAGCAGATAGCAGCGGCTTTCCTCGGTTGAGCCCTGGGCTATATTCATGAAGCGAACCTTGTCCAGTTTGCAACGCTTCTTGAACCCTTCAGCGATGTTGGCAGGAATGGGCACTGCCGCCCTCCGCATCTGACTGGTGAGGCCGTAGATCTCATGCCTAGGGAACGAATCAGTAAGCCGGTAGAGAGTCAGAACGAATTGGTAGGCCTTCTGCCAAACGATCAAATCCTCAAAGGTGCGTGCAGCCATTCTGAATTCTGGCTCCCGGCTCCCGGATTCTCCCCTCAGGAGGCGATCGACACCACTCCCCGCTCTTTCAATCCGCTCAGGGCCAGGCCGTAGCGGCCGCGAACGCCGGTTTTTTCGAAGATGTGCTTCAGGTGGATCTTCACGGTGCCGGGCCGAATGCCCAATTCCACGGCGATTTCCTTGTTCTTGAAGCCTTGCTCCACCAGTTGCAGCACCTGCTGCTCACGGGGGGTGAGTTCGGAGCGTGGGTGGCGGCCGGGCTGCAAGGAATCGCGAAAGACGGAGTCCTCCATCCAGGTGCGGCCGCTGGCAACAGTTCGGAGACACGCGAGCAGACTGGTGAGTTCGGCGGTCTTCCGGATGATTCCGCTGGCGCCCGCCTGAAGCAGGCGCAAGGCCTCAGCTTCCGTCATAGAGACGCCCCAAACCATCAGGATGGGCGCGGAGCTCAACACCTTACGGTCGTGAATCCAATCCAGTACTGCGCGCATTCCAAAGCCCTTATCCAGCACGACGATATTGGGCAATTTGGCGCGTACGAATTCCGCAGCCGCTTCGAGCGAGTTCAAGGTTTCCAAGAACTCCAGGTCAGGGCTCGATCCCACCAGGTTTTTCAAACCTTCGGCCGTGATCGGCTGCGTGTCGCAGATTGCTATGGTTTGTTTTGTGTGAGTTTCAGACATTGTCTTTCTTTTGTTAGCGACACACCCTTTTTCATCGCGGCGCGGGCCATACATCACCTTGGCTGACCTCATCGGCGAGGGCGTTCGAAAGTTTAGTTGAATCAGGGGCGGAAGGCTCTCATGTTATCATTGCTTCTAGCCGATTTGATCGATAGGACTTCCAAAGGAAGAGGTCCGTCCAGCGCCAATGCCCCAGCCGGAAGCCGCCCGAATCAATGGTAATTGGAAAGCGCTGTTTATATGCCCCAATCCTAAGATAATTAAAGAGTTAGGCCCCCTGCTGCACCACTTCCTGCCGGCCTTCACCAGCCACGAAGTTTCCTCCTATCCGACGCGTCATCAGATTGCGGATTTGCTGACTACGCAGCAACCCAGTTTGTGTTTCCTGGAAGTCAGCGATCCCGCTGATCGGGCCTTAGCCCTGATCCCGGAGTTGCTCCGAGTGGACTCTAAGCTGCCCATCGTGGTGGTGCTCCCGAGCAACGATCCGGAGGTGGTTCTGCGCTGCCTGCGCCAAGGTGCCAGCGATTTTCTAATGCTTCCGTTCACCATCGAACAGGTGGATGGGGCGCTACAGAAGATAGCCAGACTCCATCCCGGCCGCACCAAGAACCCTGGCAAAGTGTACTGTGTCATGCCTGCCAAAGGCGGATGTGGCGCCAGCACCATTGCAAGCAATCTGGCCTATCAGTTCAAGCGTTTGGGGGACAAACGAATTCTCCTGGCCGATCTTGACCCGCTGGCCGGAACGCTGTCTTTTCTTCTGAAGATCAAGTCCAGCTATAGCTTCATGGATGTTCTGCAGCGATCCGGCGAGATGGACGTGGATTTGTGGAAAGCGGTGGTCACCAACCGTCAGGGAGTGGATGTGCTGCTCTCTCCGGAGGTGATGGCGGAAGGTGTGAGCGAAGTTGCCGATGCCCGTTCCATTATCGAGTACGCCCGCGGTACCTACGAACTGGTGGTGCTGGACGCGGGCGGCGTCTATGGGGACTGGAACCTCAGCCAGGCGCAAATGGCCGATGAGATCCTGCTGATCACCACCAACGAGCTCACCTCGCTGCAAGCTGTTCAACGGGCGCTCACCTACCTGGACAACAACGGCGTGGGACGCTGGAAGGTGCGGCTCATCGTGAATCGCTACGATCGCCACACCGGGCTGGGCAAAGACGTAATTGGAACTGCCCTGCACACCGACATCTATCATTTGATGCCCGCCGATTACGACGCTATCCAAAAGGCCCTCATGGAAGGCAAGCCGCTGGCGCCCAATACCGCCTTCGGGAAAAGCATGTCCGGATTGGTGGATAGGTTGGGGGGAAGCTCAGAGATGCCGAAAAAGGGAACTTCGTTATCGGGGCTACTATCGCTTTTTTCGCGGACTTCGTCGTAGGACCGAGCCGGGCAAGCCGGAGGCTTACCCTACCTCGGACGGGCCTCCACGCAAAAGAGCTTGCCGATTGTCTCGCAGCTCACTACCTGAAACCCGGCGCTCTCCAGCATCTTAAAAACCTGCGGCTTGCGAAAAAAATAGACTGGGCAGCCACGGATGTACTGGAGGCGGACCTTTCGGACTGGCATGCGCCAGGTCCAGAACCGCGGCCACGCCGAAAGGAATGTTTCGTTCGTGAGATTGCGAATCAGCCGGAGACGCTCCGGCGGACATTCGATATAATCCCAGAACCCGATGGCGATCGTGATGTCGAACTTCCGATCGGTCTTCCAGTTCAAAACATCGCTCAACGCGAAGTCGCATTTGTCTCGAACCCCATCGCTTTCCACGAGGCCTTGAGCCAGCTTCAGCATCTCCGGAGCCACATCTACTCCGGTAACGTGGGCGGCGCCGCGCTTTGAAAATTCGGTGACAAAGCGTCCGGAACCGCATCCGATGTCGCAGATGGTTTTGCCACGGACATCGCCGCACTTTTGCATCACCCAGTCGAACCGCTGATAGATGTCCTTGCGAAAGAATCTGTCCAAGAACCGGCTGGCCCAGCTCTTGTTCGCGCCCGTATAGATGGCGTCGAACTCCTCCGCGATGGTGTTCCAGAACCGGGCCACCTGCGGCATGTTGTCTTGCTTCATCCGGGGATTGTTTCCTTAAAAGAGAGTGTAGGAGCGGATACGGCCAGCCCGCTGTCGCGGAAACTTGAAAATTCGCCCAGGGCCAGCAGCTTCCGCAAACGCATCTCGGCGCCTTTCAAGTTCGTGTAATGCCGCAGGCGCGATTTCAACGGCCCGCTCAACCGCGGTTGTTCCGGATCCAACTCCCAGGGATGCACATAACTGACTACCGGCAGCCCCTCGCGCCAGGCTCGCTGGACGCCCGCTCTGGTGTACCAATACGGCAGCATGCGCAAATATCCCCCGCCTCCAACAGGGAGGTTGGGGCCGACGTTCCAGCGAAAAGTAGCCAGGGGAAATTCAATGATTTCGCCAAACGGCGTCTCCACGCGAAACGGGCCGCGCGGCGCGCCGGCCAACCCATACACATCGTGTTTCACTGGGAAAACGCTGGAATCGTAGCTAAATCCGAGCTCGGCCAGCACGTCCAGTGCCCACGCAGAACGGCTGGTGATGGAAAAACTCGGCGCGCGATAGCCCTGGGTCTGGATGCCTGCGGCTTGCTCGATCGCATTCTTAGCGTGCAATGTATCTTCGCGAAATTCATCCGGGGTCAGCTTATAAATCAATCGATGCCAATAAGAATGGCAAGCCGGCTCATGGCCGCGCTCAGCGATCTTGCGGACGAGCTTTGGATAGCGCTCCGCCACCCAGCCCAGAATAAAGAACGTAGCGGTGACGCGGCAATCGTCCAGCACATCGAGGATGTGTTCTGTATTTCGCTCAACGCGGCTTTCGTAATCGCCCCAGCTAGCGCGTGGGATGATGTCCGCGAAGGCTTCGACGTGAAAATAATCCTCCACGTCGACGGAGATAATGCTCCGGGGCATGCGTAACTTTAAGTATAGTCACGAAAACGTTTCTGGTTTCTCGTTTCTCGTTTCTCGTTGGGTGAGGTCACTTCCAGGCCAGCGTGCGCCGATCTGTTAGCGCGTGATAAAAACCGAAGAATGTTGCCAGGTTGATCATGCAGAAATAGAATGGCAGCATCAGAACTTTGGGCTGCAGCCGCAAGAGGGAGCCGGCGATGGCCAGTAGGTAGAAGAATAGTTGGGTGCAGAAGGTGGCCAGGTAAAGCGGCGAATCGAGCAAGAACACATTTGCGATCAACGCTGCCAGCATCGCGATTGGAACCAGCAGCCGCGTCAGCTTGTGCGACAGAAAGAAAAACAGCGGCAGCAGACGGACGGGATGCATCAAACTTCGAATTTCCCGCAACTGCTGGATGTTTCCCGCCATGATTCGCACGCGCCGGCCGAATCCGGTCATCTCGTGCGCTTCCTCATACACGATCGCGGAGGGCTCATAGACGGCCCGGTAGCCCTTGGCCAGCACTGAAACTGGAATCACGTAATCATCGTTAATTGTTCCAGCCTGCGGATACGGATAGAGCGCCTTGCGGATCGCATGTAGATGGCCGTGACCGCCCAGGGTGGAGGCCAGTTGCGATTCGTTCACCTTCAGGAAGGTTTCATACTTCCAGTAGAAATCCTCAGAGCTTCCGATGCTGACCTCATCGGTTTTGACGACCTTATATAAGCCGCTCGCTGCGCCGACCGAGGGGTCGGCGAAGTTCTCCACCAGCTTTCGCACAGAATCCCGGTATAGCATCGCCGGTGCGTCCGAAAAAACCACCACTTCGCCCTGCAATTCGGGAATGCTTGCGTTCAGCGTGGCCACTTTGCCCCGATTCTGCGGAAATGCCAGCACGCGGATGCGTTTGCCGTCGGAGTGGGCTTGGGCGATCGCCGCGGTTCCGTCGCTTGAGCCGTCAGAAGCTACCACGATTTCGATTCGATCGGCTGGATAATCCAGCGCCAGCGAGTTTTTGATCTTCCGCTCGATCACGTCAGCCTCGTTGTAAGCGGGGATCAACAGTGAGACGAACGGGGTGATGCGCTTCTTTCGGACATCTCTGCGAATCACCAGCCGGAGCGCCAGCAAAACCAGCGGATAGCCGAGGTACGCGTAAAAAGCCAGGAGGACGGCGCTCCAGAAGATGATTTCAAATGGCACCGTATTAAACGACGCGAGCCTCCGCGTGTAGAGCCGCCGGGCGCGGGCGGGGTAATTCAAAATCACGGAACCATAACTCCAGCATCAACAACTTCCACAGGTGATGACAATTGTTGCGGCGACCACGATCATGCTCCTCAAGCAAGTAGCGCACGAAATCCGGCGAAACAATGCCCCGGTTAAAAAACGTGGCGCTGGTCAAGTGGTCCCATAGAAAGCTGCGCAGCGAGCCGCGGAACCAATGTTCCAACGGAACGCCGAATCCGCGCTTGGGCTGCCGCAGAAGTTCAGCCGGCAAACGATCGCCCAGCGCCTGAATGAAGATGTCCTTGCCCCGGCCGTTGCGCAGCTTCCACGCGTGCGGAATGCGGGCCGCGAGCGCGGCCAACTTGTCATCCAGCATGGGACAGCGCACCTCGAGCGAATTCGCCATGGACATACGATCCACCTTTACCAGCATGTCGCCCGACAGTTTCGCGGTGGCTTCGAAATAAAGTGCTTGGGTAAGAATATCGGCGCCGTCTGGAAGTGTCGGTGCCAGATGGGTGGCTGCGGGTGGCATCCAATCTGGTGTCAGCAAGCTTTTTAGTAAGAAGTGCGGCGAATCATGTTCGAAATAGCGCTCCAGAGCCGTCGGCCGGCTGATCATCCGCAAATAGTTTTTTCCATAAGCGGAATATGGCAGTGCGTCCGCGATCATCGAAAGCACTTTTCGCGCGGGCAAAGGAATCCGGTCCATCGGGCGCTGTCGCTGGATGTCGAGAAAGCTTTGATAGCCTGCGAACAGCTCATCGCCGCCGTCGCCAGTCAGAACCACTTTCACATGTTGCGCGGCGAATTCGGATACCAGATACGTTGGGATCGCGGATGAATCGGCGAAGGGTTCATCGAAGTGACGCACCAGTTTCGATACCAGATCCACTGAATTGGGCCGCACTATGATTTCCTGATGTTCGGTGTGATATTTCCGGGCGACCAGGGCAGCCAGCGAAAGCTCGTTGAATTCGGGCTCTTCGAAGCCGATAGAAAATGTCTTAACCGGCTGTCTGGATTGAAGCGCCATGGAAGCGACCACCGACGAGGAGTCGATCCCGCCGCTCAGAAACGCGCCTAGTGGAACATCCGCGATCAGCCGCATGCGCACTGCTTCGTCGAACGTGTCGCGCAGTTGTTCTCTCGCGTCCGGCTCAGTGAATCCGGGGCTAGCCTGCTCGGCGGGCGCGGGAAGCGTCCAGTAACGGCCCTCTTCTATTGTCCCGTTCGAGTAATAGCGGAGCCAGCCGCCGGGAGCCAGCTTGCGAATGGCCTGGTAAGGACTCCAGGGATCCGGAATGTAATTGAACTGGAAATATAACTGCAACGCGGCGCGGTCAATTTCGAGCGGGACGCCGGCTACACGCAGGCATTTCAACTCACTACCAAAATATAAACCTTCGGGGAGTGCGGCGAAGTAGAGCGGCTTTTTGCCGAAGCGGTCGCGCACCAGCAGCAGTGAGCGACGCTTCGAATCCCAAATGGCATAGGCGAACATCCCACGCAGCTTCGAGATTCCGCCCGTCCCTTCTTCCTCATAGAGGTGCACCAACGTTTCCGTATCGCTTGCGGTTTTGAAGCGATGGCCGGCCCGAAGCAAATCGGCGCGCAATTCCTGAAAGTTGTAAATCTCGCCGTTGAAAACCACCCAGATGGTGCCGTCTTCGTTCGAGATGGGCTGGTGCCCGGTATCAAGATCGATGATGCTGAGCCGACGCATACCGAGACCGCAGCCGCCGTCCAGGTGGTAGCCTTCATCATCCGGGCCACGATGCCGGATTTGATCGCACATCGAACGGATATCAGCCAGCTCGGCGTTCCGCTCGCGCAGAAGTTGTCCAGCAATGCCACACATCGTTGCAGTGATCCGATTATCGCAGTTCAGACACAATGGAATTGGCCGCAAATAAACGCGAATGAACGCAAATGTTTTATTCGCGTGCATTCGCGTTCACTCGCGGCCTATATGTTTTTGCTCGGGGTAGAATGAACTACATTGCGCAGCGCCGCCGAGATCGCGTTCCGTCTCAAGCAAGAGATTGTCAACGCTTATCAATATGCATCGCCTCCGGACGTTCAGCTTGATCCCAACTTCAAGCCGCGCATCCAGCTTCCCGATCCGGCCGCGATTGCCGCGGCGCTTCAAGGAACCGCGTTCGCCGAGCAAGTACGCTCGCTCGCGGAACAGATTCGACAGCATCGCTTTCCCATTCTTGGACTGACCGTCGATACTGGCCCGGAAATCCCCTGGCGCCGGGATTACACCAGCGGCGTCGAGACCGATCTGCGTTATTTCCGCCGGATTCCCTACTTGGACGTGCGGCGCACGGGCGATCACAAAGTGATCTGGGAGCCCAATCGCTATCAACATCTGGTGCTTCTGGCGCAGGCGTTCTGCTTCACCGGAGACTCCGCCGACCTGGCGGAGATTCGCGCGCAACTCGAAAGTTGGTTCCTGGCGAATCCATACAATCGTGGAATCAACTGGGCGAGCGCGCTGGAAGTGGCGTTCCGCGCCTTATCGTGGATCTGGACGTATCACTTAGTCGGCGGCCAGATGATCGCCGAGTTCCGCATGAAGTGGCTCCGCCAGCTTTACCAGCATGCCTGTCATTTGGAGAATAATCTCTCGTTCTATTTTTCACCGAACACGCATTTGCTGGGCGAGGCGCTGGCACTGCACGCATTGGGGCTGTTCTTCGCTGGACTTCCGAGAGCCGCCCATTGGGAACAAACTGGCGCGCGCGTGATGCGCGAGCAAATGGAGCGCCAGGTACGCGTGGACGGAAGCCACTTCGAGCAGTCCACGTATTATCACCTTTACGCGGCCGACATGTTTCTGTTGCACGCCATTCTAGCGAAGCCCGACCGGGAGTACATGGACAAGCTGGAAAAAATGGTCGAGTATCTGAATGCCGTGATGGGTCCGTCGCGCATTCTGCCGTTTCTGGGCGATGACGATGGCGGGCGTTTGTTTCATCCTTACGGTGATCGCAGTCATTTCGGCCGCGCCACTCTGGCAACAGCCGGCATCGTATTGGATCGCCAGCATTGGCAGTGGGACACAACGGATTTGCATGAACAGGCCGTCTGGTGGCTGGGCGTGAGCGCGCTCGATCGGAAGCCGGGGGAAGGGAAGTGGGAGTCGCGGCTTTTTTCGGATGCCGGCGTGGCCGCGATGACGGCGGGCGCGAATCAAGTTCTGTTCGACGCGGGATCCTTCGGACCGTGGGGCGCCGGGCACAGCCATGCGGATGCGCTGAGCATTGTGGTGCGCTCGGGCGATGAAGAAATTCTGATCGATCCGGGCACATGCACGTACGTAGGCGAGCAGAAGTGGCGCGATTGGTTTCGCGGGACGGAAGCGCACAACACAGTTCGCATAGACGGCCGCGATCAGGCGACGGCGGCCGGTCCCTTCCGATGGACCAATCATCCTGAGGTCACGATTCTTTCCTGGAAGACCAACGCCAAGCGCGACGCGATGGAAGCAGAGTGCCGCTATCGAGGTTTCACGCATCGGCGCAGCGTGGAGTTTCAGAAACCCAATGTCGTTTTGATCGTCGACGAGATCGAAGGGCCGCCCGGTGAGCATGATGTCGAGCAGTTGTGGCATCTGGGATCGCTGGCCGCTCGCGCGCGGCTGGTGCTTCCCGAGGGCGGCGAGCTAGTGGAGAGCTGGCGATCCTGTGTATTTGGAGAGAAGCATTCATCGCCGATGGTGCGTCTGCGGCGGCGCTGTACGTTGCCGGTCCGGTTGGAAGCGAAGGTCGTTCTGTAGGGATAACCCTTTAACCCTTAATCTCGACTACCGGTTCGCCGGATGCCAAAAGATCGAACGCTCTTTGAAAAGTGGCATCCAGGATGCGCTTCAGCTCTCGGTTTGAAGTATTTCCGCAAGTGAGCCAGATGACGCGTGGAGGAACGCCAAAGCGCCTCACCAGGTCGACGAAATCGCGATCTTTAGTCAAGACGACGGCGTCAGCGATTCTCGCAGCGTCGAAGATGTTTGGGTCTGTTGATTCGACCATTTGTAAATCCCTGACATGAAGCGCCTCAACCGCGAATCGATCAGTCAGCCAGCGTCCGAGTTCGGGCGAAATCTGAGCATCAATCCAAATCGTCATCGAGACGTAAGGACAGGATGATTAATTTCACGTGCCGCGTATTGGAGGCAGGCCTGCAAATCTTCAGGCTCCAGATAAGGCAACTCTTCAAGAATCTCTTCGCTTTTCAAGCCGGCGGCAAAAAGATCGAGAACATCGGAAACTCGGACACGCATTCCCCGGACGCAGGGACGGCCTCCGCATTGATCGGGGTTAATAGTGATGCGGGCCGTGAGATCCCCCATATTCTCAGTGTATCCCGTTTGCGTCGTCGAGCTCGTGCTAGAGGTAGTGTCTGGCACATTTCAGACACCACCGTGCTAGACAGCCGTGGAAAAGCTTTAGAATAAGATGCGTTCACCTGCCACGATTATGACAACGAGCGCCGAAGCCCCCGAAGACCAGGCTCGTGCTTTTCCTCGGGTCCGGCTTTTCAAGAGCATTGGACCTACCCACAACCGAGCGTCGCCGATGGTGCGTCTGCGGCGGCGCTGTACGTTGCCGGTCCGGTTGGAAGCGAAGGTCGTTCTGTAACCGAATAACCGAACAACCGAATAACTTCCCAGCTACCGCGCCTTCAACGTCATAGCTGGGAAATACGAACCACGCGGCACGCGCCCCCACCAATCGCCAGTTGCTCTGCGCGTCGCGAGATCGGTGAATGAATAATCGAATACCAGAGCGCGGATGTATTTCGGCGGACTTCCCGGGAATGGATTCTTGGCCAGCAGCTCCAACACATCCGGCGAGCCTTCGAGGAGTCGGACCATGAAGTTGCTGAACCAGGAGGTGCTCCGGAAGTTGGAGAGCGCGGCGAACCACATCTGCCAGTCCAGACGAGGTTGGAAAGGCTCTACCCAGCGGGGCGGCTTTTTCAAGTCGCCTGGTTTGTACTTGAACTCGTAATCGAGCCAGGTGTCGCCATCGTTCGACCCTTGCACAATGATCTCCTGCCGCGATGTCGTCATCACGGCGAACAATCCATATGTATTTGCAATTCCGAATGGAGCGGCCACGCGTGCCACGGTGCTGTCGCCTCCGAAGAACATGTCCCGCAACTCGAGTCCGCTGATCGTCAGGATCACCACCGCTACCGCGCCAACCAAAGCACGCCGTGCATGAACGCGGCGCATCCGCAAATGAAGCTTCGCTAGCGCCGCATCGTCGAACAGAAACAGGCAGAGCGCCATGGTCAGCAAGTTGAAGTACGTATAGTTGCCGGTAATGAAGATGAGCGTCTGGAGGAACAAGATGGAGCCTGCGCTGAAGAACCGCCAACGCCGCGGCATGAAAATCAGGAACGGTATCGGCAGCTCGATGAAGAGCACCGCGGCGGTGGAGAACCGGTGGAACCAGAGCGGCAGTTGCTCCATGTACCAGGCGATCGGCGTTGGCAACGGCTGCGTCCAGTAGTGAAAGCGAATAGCATCCAGGTTCCGCCAGGTTGGGTCGTGACTCAGCAGTTTGACGGCACCAGAAAGGAACGTCAGCCGGAACAGCAGCCACCGGAACAAGAGGACCAAAACTTTGGACGATCCTAAAAATATCGCGAGAAAGCCCGCTTCCAGCAGCAACATGTCCCACTGGAACGACATGAAGTCCTGACCAACGGTGCATAACGAAAGGTACAAAACATACAACAGAAGCAGGGCAGTACGTTCCAGGTATCCCGCCAGCAGCACTAACGAAATAACAGCGCCGGCCACGCACACAGCTGTCAGGAACGCGTCGCTATGCGCGATCCAGAAGATTGTCGGCGCAGTCCAATAACTCTCAAGACCGAAATAATTGTGAACGGCGGCGAGATACCGTCCGGCCGGCAGGATGCCGTGCGCGCCAGTCAATCCTCGGATCTGCAGTCCGAAGGAGGTGAATGCAATGAAGTAAATTGCCGCGAGGATCCTCAGAAAAAGCCATTCCACGCCGGCGTAACGGAGCGGCGCAATGTTTCGTCCGAAAGTGAACCGGGTGAGGTGATAGAAAAAGGTGCGATGCGCCGCGATCAGCCTGTAGGCCAGTTCCGTCACCGGTGCAAAACCCGGCACATGATCGTAGACCCACATAAGCCACGTCATCCCCGGCGCGTACTCCAGTGTTGTGAACACTGCGCGCGCTCCGCTCACCACATCACCTTCCGGCATCACCAGTTGCACGGATTGGCCGTAGTTCTCGGGCGGGATCTGGGGGTAGCTTGCGCCCACTTCCTGGGAGGCGGCGTATTCTATTCGGGTACCAGTGAGCTGCGCCCAGTACTGAATCCAAATCCGGCAAAACCCGCACTTTCCATCGAAGATGAGCAGTGGCTTGTCGGACATGCTTTAATTAGTGTAGGTTGTATGTGGTACCTGGGTCGGATACGTAGCCTTCCATTTTCCATAGACCTACTTGACAATTCCATGGAAGTGATAGAATCAGTTGTAGGTATCGGCGCAACTTTAGGGAACGAGAAAACGTCTACCGTTTGAGACAATCGGAAGACTACTGATACGTAGTAGAAGAAGACGATGGCTGCTCACGACCAACCAACAAACCCTGGGGCTAATAATTCTCAAGGCTCGGACGCCGATCTCCATCTGGAACGGTTGCTCGCGGCCGGTGAAGAGCCTTTTTACCGCACCTTCTGGAAAGATCTCAAGGAATTCCTCCATCCGCCCAAATTGCCGCCATTGGAGGTAACCTCGAAGCCTGTACCAGTGAAGGAAATCTGGGGCTTCTACGGCGGGCAGGAGAAGCGCGCCGGGCTCAGCTCCATGGCGATTCACGTCACAGTGCTCGGGCTGCTGTTCCTGATCGGCACGAACAAGGCAGTGCAAAAAGCCGTAAAGGAGCAGATCGATCTGATCGCTCCGGACCTTTCGCCGTACAAACCCACCGTGAAAAAGAATGAGATGCACGGCGGCGGCGGTGGCGGCGACCGTTCCGCAACACCTCCCAGCAAAGGCAAGCTGCCGCGGCTGGCTGACAAACAGTTTGTGCCTCCCATGGCGGTGGTTCACAATCCGGATCCAAAGCTGGTGATGGAGCCGACGCTGATCATTCAGCCAGACGCCAATATTCCGAAAGTGAACATGGATGTTCTGGGTGATCCGCTGGCCAAGTCCGGAATCGCCTCGAACGGGTCCGGATCGGGCGGCGGCATCGGCACCGGTCCCGGCGGCGGCGTTGGTTCCGGCCGCGGTCCTGGCTATGGTCCGGGTTCCGGCGGAAACATGGGTGGTGGCGCTTACCGGATCGGTGGCGGCGTCTCTCCGCCCAGCGTGATCCTCAAAGTGGAGCCCGAGTATTCCGAAGAAGCCCGCAAGGCGAAGTTCCAGGGGACCGTGATTCTCTTCGTGGTGGTGGACGAAAAGGGCAACCCGCGCGAACTAAAGGTGATTCGTCCGCTCGGCCTCGGTTTGGATCAAAAAGCGATCGAGGCGGTTGAGAAGTGGAAGTTCAAACCGGGCATGAAAGACGGAAAGCCCGTCGCCGTTCAAGCTACTATCGAAGTCAATTTCCGGCTGCTCTAGACGGTTCATCGGTTCATCGGTTGCTCAGTTCCTCGGTTCGTTACTCCGTGAGATCTCTATCCTTACCCACAATCCCTGTTTCCGAACCGAATAACCGAATAACCGATGAACCGTTTATTATTCCGTTGTTCGCTATAGCGAACTATGGAATAATACACACATGGTGCGCCTCTACCGCAGCCTGCTCATCTTATACCCGGCCGAGTTCCGGGATGAGTATGGGCGGGAGTTGTGTCTCGCGCTGGCGGATCGTTGCTGCGCGCAACGCAGCCGCGTAGGCGTTCTCATGGTCTGGATTCACGCGGCTTTCGGCGTCCTGGCCGAAGCCCCCCGGGAGCACTATCACGTCATGCTTCAAGATATTCGACACGCGCTCCGCGTCATGTGGAAAGATGCGTCCATCTCCGCCGCGGCCATCGCTATCCTGGCGCTTGGAATCGGTTCCACAACTACTGTCTTCAGCCTGGTGAACGGGATTCTGGTGCGCCCGCTTCCGTATCCGGAGCCCGATCGTTTGGTGGCCGTGGCCGAGTTCAACTCCGGCGGCGAGTTCGGAAATGCAGTGGCATTTCCCAACTATCAAGACATCCGCGCTCGCACGCGGTTGCTCCAGGAAATCGGGCTCTACTCGGAAAGCGAAGCTACTATTCGTGGAGAAGGAAATGCCGAGCAAGTTCCGACCGCCTATGTCACCGACGGAGTGTTTTCAGTTCTAGGTGTGAAGCCCATTCTAGGCACCCTTGTCAGCCGGGAGCAGGACGTGCCCAACGGGCCGCCCGTTGTCGTTATCGGACAAGATCTTTGGCAGAGGCGCTACGGCGGCAATCGGAATATCATTGGAAAGACCCTGGATATCCGCAACTTGCGCCGGACCGTGATTGGCGTCATGCCATCCAGCTTCCGATTCCCCGAACGCGCTGAGATATGGATACCGTTGCAGCTCGACCCGAGGAGTCACGATGGAGGCGCCACGCGTACCGATCACTGGCTGCAAGCCGTCGCAAGGCTTCGGCCCGGTGTTTCGGTGGAGCAAGCCACTGGCGAATTGCAGTCTTTAATGCAAAAGATCAATGAAGAGAATCCGACCACGAGCTATGGCAACAGCGCACACGCGATTTCGTTCCGGAGCTACATCGCCGGCAACTACCGCCGAGCCGTCATCACTTTATTGTGTGCAGTCGGATTTCTGCTGCTTATCGCTTGTGCGAACATCACCAACCTGCTGCTGGCAAAAGCTTCCGTGCGGACGCGCGAGATGGCGCTGCGGGCAGCCTTGGGCGCTTCGCGTACCCGATTGGTCCGCCAATTGATCACGGAGAGCATTTTGCTCGGTCTGATCGGCGCAGTGGCCGGTATCATTTTGTCGGTGGCAGGGCTTCGCTTGTTGCTGGCGCTCATCCCAATCGATCTTCCAATGTGGATGACTTTCTCCACCGACTGGCGAGTGCTCGGATTCGCCCTGGCTGTCTCATTGCTCACCAGCCTGATCTTTGGCGTAGCGCCGGCTTTCGGTGCGTCCCGCGTAGATTTGACTGGTGCTCTCAAGGAAGGCGGACGCGCAGGCACGGCCAGTCGAGGTCGTCATTTTCTGCGCAATGGCCTGGTGGTGGCCGAAGTAGCGCTTTCGTTGATTCTGCTGGTAGGTGCGGGTCTGATGGTCCGCAGTTTTCTCGCGCTACGAACCCAATCTCTTGGATTCAACGTGGAGAGAGTTCTCACGCTCGATTTTGGAACACCCGGCAAACGCTATCCACAGGGGCCGAAGACGCGGGCACTTCTGGAGCAAATCCGGCATGAGCTGGCGAGCCTGCCTGGAGTTTCCTTGATCGCATTTGCGTCCGGTGCTCCGTTGGAATCCAGCTGGGGACGCAGCCTCACCGTGGAAGGCGCTCCTTTTCTTCCGCTCAAAGATGCGCCGATGATCAACCACACGGTGGTAACGCCGGGATATTTCCGTGCATTGGACATTCCTATCGTGGAGGGACGGAATTTCACAGACTCCGATTGGGATCATCGTTTCGTTACCATCGTCGATCAATCCCTGGCCAAGCGATATTGGCCGAATCAGAGCGCCATTGGCAAGCGAGTGCGGTTCGGTCCGCCGGAAGAAAATGAGCCTTGGCACACCGTGATCGGTGTTGCAGGGGACGTACTCAATCAGCAATTGAGTTTTGCAGGCCGATGGAATATTTATATACCGGCGAGCGCGGATTACTCCGTGTCCAACATTATTCTTCGGACCGCTCAAGATCCAGCGACACTCGCAAACGCTGTGCGCGCGCGAATTAGCTCTATCGACCGGGACATCGCCGTCAGCGAGATCCTGAGCCTCAGCCAGATTGTGGATCGCAGCGCCTGGCGCGAGCGCTTTGTCAGCGTGCTATTCGGCGTGTTCTCGGTGCTTGCGCTGGTTCTGGCCGCCGTGGGTCTTTACGGCGTACTGGCCTATACAGTGTCGCTTCGAACGCATGAGATCGGCATCCGGATGGCACTGGGCGCCTCCGCTCGCGAGGTGCAGGGGATGGTGCTGCGTCAAGGCTTGGCCCTGGCTCTTGTGGGCCTGGTCTCAGGAACCTTAGCGGCGCTGGCGCTCACGCGATTACTAGCCACGCAGTTGTATCGCGTCAGCCCCACCGATCCAGGGACATTCTTAACAGTTGTTACCGTATTGATCGGCGTGTCCGCAATCGCCGCGTTTATCCCAGCCCGCCGCGCCACCCAAGTGGAACCGGTCGTGGCTCTGCGCGAAGAATAACCAGAAACCAGAAACAAGAAACCAGAAACGGGTTTTATTTCGTTTTCTCCGCGGTGAAGTTGCCTTTGCCCAACTGTCCGTACTCAACCGTGCCCTTGATCTTTGCGGCGCCGTCGAGCTTGCCCTTATAGATCACCTTACCGGCATCTTCGGTTTCGAACGCCCATTCCACTTCATCGCCCTTCACCGAACCGATAACCTTAGCCTCGCCGAGCGCGCCCGAATAAGAACCGGCCAGCGTATCCCCGGCCTGCTTCAGGACAAACGTGGCGGTGCCGCTGCCGGCATCCAGCACCACACTCGCGCTCCAGGTACCGGAAAGATCCGCCGCCGAGAGCGTCAGTCCGAACAGCATCACAGCAAAGAGCACCAATAGTCGCCGCATGGGCGAAGTATAGCAAGTTAGGGACTAGGGACTGGGGCTGCCAGCAACCAGAAACCAGAAACAAGAAACCAGAAACGGGTTCGTTTGTAGTACGATTACAAAAGACCTCATGTTGGTTGAATTCGAGCAACGCGGCGACATTTGCATTCTGCGTCTGCACGGCAGATTTGCGACCGGGCAGGATTCCGCATACTTGCGTGCCAAGACCGAAGAGATTAAGACCGCGGGCTACAAGAAGGTGCTCGCGGACTTCAGCCAAGTCTCTTATATCGATTCCACCGGCATCGGTTTTCTGATTGGAATTTACACCAGCATCCTCAAGAATTCGACTGGCCGGTTCGTGCTGGCGAATTTGAATCGGCGGGTGCGCGACGTCCTGGAACTTACGCGGCTCGCCAATGTGATTCCCATCTATCCCACCGAAGACGCGGCGCTAGGGGCTTTGGAAGCGGGCGAGAAATCGTCGGCCGGCCAGGCGTCCTGATTTATTCCGCAGCTGCCAGAACTTCCTGCGGGTCCGGCTTCCCACGGCGCGCATAGCGGATTTTTCCCGACTTTCCAATCAGATAGACCGTCCGTTTCACGATGAGTCCATTGGCGTGATAGCTGGAAGCTACCTGCTGACCGCGGTCCACCAAAAGAGGGAACGGAAATTGGTGATGCGATTTGAAGGCCGCGTGCTTCTGAGGGCCGGCCGGATTCACGCCCAGAACAATGGCGTTCTTTTGCTGGGCGAGGGCCCAACTGTCCCGAAACTCGCAGAGTTGTTTGGTGCAAACCATCGTTTCGTCAGCCGGGTAGAAGACCAGGACGACATTTTTGCCGGACAAACCTGCGAGCGAAACGGTATTTCCGTCTTGATCGGGAAGACTGAAGTCAGGCGCATCGTCACCCACGCGCAGCGGGTCGGAAAACAGCCAGGAGAACATTTCACAATCTTATTGCATTTCGCCTTAGCCGCACGAAGCGCCTTAGCACGCCTCCCAAACCCAGCAGGCCCACGCAAAGAAACACGCTGGAAGGTTCCGGCGTTGGCACAACCGACACATCGTCCAAACGGTAAATGGTATCTTCCTGAAAACCCTTAAAACTCAGGACGTCGCTTCCAGTTCCAGGTACGAGGAAAACATAATCGGTGTAGGGGAAGGCACTTGTGCCCGGCACATCAACCACGGGCGAGCCATCCCATAGTGCCTGAAAATCGGCTTCAGAAGTTGCGGAAAAATTCCCGAGCCAAAAACCGAGCAGGTAGCTGGTGCCCGCTTGCGTGTCCAGCGTCTGCGAGATCGTGTCGTACTGCTCGTTGATCGCCCCAAAAAACGCATGAAAGGTTCCCGAATGGGCGTTACCGGCGATGACACCAACGTCGCTGAAGTTCGGATTGGCGCCTGGCGTAACGGTCCAGCCGCTAAACGTGCCGGTTTCAAAGCCGCAGTTTGTAACAAGGTTCCCTGCGATCGCATCGCAGAGGCTGGGATCGGCTCGGAGCGCGGGTGATGCCAGCAGACCCAGCATCGCTATGCACATCACCAACTGTGCAAATCTACGTCGAGATGTCATAAAGCTATCTCCTTCCGGATTCCATTTTGGGCTCCAGTAGTTGGCAGTATACGGCAAGTCGGAGGTTTTCAAATCTCCTAGTTCAAGAATATCCTCTGATTTTTTCATCGTTTTGACATTAGGACCGGGCACATCGACCACGGTCTTCGTTCCACGTATCCTAAATACTGATGAAGCAACTTGCATTCGAAGCGCTGGACTCCGCACTGCGGCCGGGAGTTACTTATGCCGATGTCCGCCTGGTGGAGAGCCGGGACCGCGATCTTTCGACGAAGAATGGAAAACCGGGCCAGGTATCGAGTTCCGAATCGGCCGGCTTGGGGATACGCGTGCTGGCCGAAGGCTGCTGGGGGTTTGCGGCCACCGACGATTTGAGTAAAGCCGGAGTGGAGTCGGCAGCCGCGCTTGCGGTGGAAATCGCGCGTTCCAGCGCCCTGGCGAAGAAACACGATGTCGTGCTCGCGCCCGAAGACAAGTACGAAGCTACCTGGGTTTCACCGTGCAGGATAGATCCATTTTCGGTGAGCGTGGAGGAACAGCTCTCGCTTTTGCTTCAAATCGACGCGGAGCTGCGGCGCAATCCCGGCGTCACCTTGGCGCAGACCTCGATGACCTTTCACCGGGACCGGCAGATTTTTGTTTCGTCGCTCGGAAGCGTGATCGATCAAACCCGCACCGCGAGCGGCGCCGGATTCGACGCGCACAGTTTCCGCGGAGAGGAAATCCAGAAGCGCTCCTATCCGAATTCGTTCGGCGGGCAGCACCAGTTGAAAGGTTACGAGCTGATTCATGAACTGGATTTGCTTCATCACGCACCGCGCGTGGCCGAGGAAGCCGTGGCGCTGCATTCGGCCATGCAATGCCCGGAGGGCCGCTTTGATTTGATCGTGGACGGCAGCCAACTGGGCCTGCAGGTTCACGAATCCATTGGGCATCCCATTGAGCTTGACCGCGTGCTTGGCTCAGAAGCCAACTATGCCGGCATGAGTTTTCTTACGCTCGACAAGCTGAATACGCTGCGCTATGGCTCCGAGATTGTCAACGCGGTATGCGATGCGCGTCCGGAGCATGGCCCTGGCCTCGGCACCTTTCTTTTCGACGACGAAGGCGTTCCCGCGCAGAGCGCCGACATCATTCGGAACGGCCAGTTCGTCGGATACATGACCTCGCGCGAAACTGCGGCTGCTATCGGCCAGGCACGCTCGAACGGGACCATGCGCGCTACTGGATGGTCGCGCCTGCCGCTTATCCGGATGACCAACGTCAGCCTGATGCCGGGCCAGCAGACGCTGGATGAAGTGTTGGGCGGTGTGAGCAACGCCATCTACATGGAGACCAACCGTAGTTGGTCGATCGACGACAAGCGCTACAACTTTCAGTTCGGTTGTGAGATCGCATGGGAAATTCGCGACGGCAAGCGCGGCCGCATGCTGAAGAACCCCACCTATAGCGGCATCACCACCGAGTTCTGGAATTCCTGCGCGGCCATCGCGAATCGGGATCACTGGGTGCTGTGGGGCGTGCCGAACTGCGGCAAGGGCCAACCCGAGCAGGTGATCGGGACCGGGCATGGAGCCAGTCCGGCGCGTTTCCACGACGTCAAGATCGGAGCCGCTTATGCCGGGTGAGTGCCCGATATTGTCGATCGAGAAAAGCCGCGAACTCTTCGGAAGTGTCCAACGGGCTGCTCAATCGTTCGGTGTTCGCGATGTCGAGGTGCTCTTCGCTGCGCATCGCGGGGCGCTCACCCGGTTTGCGAACAACACCATCCATCAAAACGTGTCCGAGCAAGGGCAATGGATCTCGGTGCGCGTGTTGTTCGATCAAAAAACAGCCCGCGCAACTACGAATCGATTCGACGCCGATTCCGTCCGGTCTGTTGTAGAACAGGCCATTGCTCTGACGAAATCCGTGACGCCCGATCCCGACCTGTTGCCGTTAGCGGAACCCTCGCCGATTCCCGAGATCCCGCGCTTTGATTCCGCGACAGCTTCAGCCAGCCCTATGGACCGCTCTCGAGCGGTTGCCCAAGCTATCCGAATCGTGGAAGAGGCCGGGCAGACGGCGGCTGGGATTTATTCCACCGGCCAGTCGGTGGAGGCCATCTTCAATTCTGCCGGCGTGGCCGCGCTGCATGGCGAAACGATGGCTCAGTTTTCCATTACAGCCATGGCGGAAGACAGCTCCGGCTGGGCGAAAGGATCGGCCGTCGCATGTGGCGCGATCGATCCCGTCCATATGGCGCGGAGCGCAAGCGAAAAGGCCCGGCTGTCGCGCGCTCCGCGGGAAGTTGAGGCCGGCCGCTATACGGTGATTCTGGAGCCGGCCGCAGTGCTGGACCTGGTGGGGCAAATGTTCGGCGATTTCAGCGCTACGGCTCTGGACGACCAACGCAGTTTTCTCAACGATCGGCTAGGCACGAAACTGTTCGGCGACAACATCCAAATCTGGGACGATGTGGCCCACCCGCTGCAAGCCGGCGTTCCCTTTGATGGTGAAGGAGTCCGGCGGCGCAAACTTGCTTTGGTGGATGCTGGAGTTCCGCGCGAAGTGGCATACGCGCGTTCCAGCGCCCGTAAAGCCGGTGTTGAACCCACTGGCCACGGTTTTCCCGTGCCGAATGAAATTGGCGAAGCGCCCCTGAACATCGTCATCGCCGGAGGGTCCACTTCGATCGAGCAGATGATTGCTTCCACAGCGCGAGGAGTGCTGGTGACGCGATTTTGGTACATCCGCGAGGTAGATCCGTTCGCAAAGATCATGACCGGTATGACGCGCGATGGCACATTCCTGATTGAAGATGGCCGCCTGACCCGCGGTCTGCGGAATTTCCGCTTCAACCAGGGACTCATCGAATTGCTCAACAATGTGGAAGCGCTGTCGCCGGCTGTGCGCGCGTCGGGAGAGGAGGCCTTCGACATGGTGGTGCCAGCCATGAAAGTGCGCGATTTTCATTTCACCGAAGTCACCAGGTTCTAGAATCAGATACAATTCAGGAACCACAGAGGAGCATCTATGCAGCGCGTCCAGCTACTTGTGACGACCATTTTCGCGGCCGGCCTGCTACACGCCCAAACCGCCGAGCCGAAGACCGCCGAACAGACTTTCAAGAACATTATTCAGCTCAAGGGCACGCCTGCCGACCAGTTGGTTCCGGCCATGACGTTTATCTCCGCCTCGCTCGGGGTCGAGTGCACTTTCTGTCATGTCGAAGGCAAGATGGATCTGGATGATAAACCAACCAAGAAGACCGCGCGGGAAATGATGGCTATGACGGCGGCGTTGAACAAAGAGAGCTTCGGCGGCCGGCGGGAAGTGACCTGTTATTCCTGCCACCATGGCGCGGAGCATCCGGCCGGGACGCCGCCGGTATTGGAATCCGATATGCCCATGCATCCCGAGGCTGCGGCCAAGCCCGCTTCGGGCGATGCGCCCAACGCCAACGATATTCTGCAAAAATACGTAACCGCGCTGGGCGGCGAAGATGCCATCAAGAAGTTCAGTAGCCGCGTGGAGAAGGGCGTCATTGTGGCGGGCGGAAGCGACACACCCATCGAATTGTTCCTGAAGGCTCCCAACAAGCGCATCTCCGTCACGCATATGCCGAAGGGCGAAAGCTACACCGCGTTTGATGGAACGGCGGGCTGGCTGGGCAGCACGGGCCGTCCGCCGCGAAGCATGTCGCTGGCTGAATCGGAAGCGGCGGGGCTCGATGCGGAATTTTATCTGCCACTCCGGCTTCCGCAGATTTTCCAGCAAGTGCGCACTGGCCGTCCGGAATCGATCAACGGAATAGAGTGCCAGACGCTGATCGGCACACGTCCCGGCCGTCCGCCGGTCCGGCTCTACTTCGAAGCCAAGTCGGGACTGTTGCTGCGGCAGATCCGTTACGGGGAAACACCGTTGGGCCGGAATCCGACGCAGATCGATTATGCGGACTATCGCGCCGTGGATGGTGTGAAAGTTCCATTTCGCTGGACCTTGTCGCGCACCAACGGCCGTTTCACTATTCAGATCGCCGAGGTGAAGAACAATGTTCCAGTGGAAGACGAAAAGTTCGCAAAACCTGACGGCGAAGTGAAGTAGCTAACGTGGGGCAGGGCCATGCCCTGCCATTCGCAGGGCATGGCCCTGCGCCACAAGAGGGGTACAATCAGAAGCGAATGTTCCAAATCAGCAGTAGTTCCCCGGTTTACGACGTGGTCATCATCGGATCCGGCGCCGGAGGCGGGACCGTCACCAAAGTGCTGGCCGATCTGGGCGTCTCAATGGCACTGCTCGAAGCTGGTCCGCCGCTTGACCCTGCCAAGGATTTCAAGGAGCACATGTGGCCCTATCAGGTGTCGCATCGCGGCATCGGCAAGGGTGGGCAGGGCTATTTCGGTCCAACGCCGTGGGATTTCGGGTACTTCACGGCCAGCTTCGGCGGCTGGAAACTGGCGGGCGAGCCTTACACCGTCAACCCGGGCGATAAGTTTTCCTGGTTCCGGTCGCGCGTGGTGGGCGGGCGCACCAATCACTATGGCCGCATCTCGCTGCGATTCGCCGACTACGATTTCGCTCCGTACACGCGCGACGGTCTGGGCACGGATTGGCCCATCACTTACGACGAACTCGCGCCGTACTACGACAAAGCCGAGCGCTTCATCGGCGTAACCGGAAGCAAGGAAGGGATTCGCAGCGCGCCCGACGGAATTTTTCAGCCGTGCCCGCCGCCGCGCGTACCGGAAATGTTGTTCCAGCGCGCCGCGAAGAAATTGAACATACCCTGCATCCCCGCGCGGCTAGCTGTGATCACCCAGCCCACCAATGGCCGGCCTCCATGCCACTATTGCGGACAATGCGGACGCGGCTGCATCGCCTCCTCCAACTATTCATCCAGCCAGGTGCAGGTTTTCCCAGCCATGAAAACCGGACGCGTGAAACTGTTCACCAACGCTATGGCGCGCGAGCTGATCACCGACAGTTCCGGAAAGGTGAGCGCTGTTTCCTATATCGATAAGGCCACACGCACCGAAAAACAGATTCGCTGTAGAAGTGTAGTGGTGGCGTGTGGCGCTTGCGAATCGGCGCGGCTGCTGCTGAATTCGAAATCGCCGGCTCATCCAAATGGACTTGCGAACGGCTCCGGGCACGTGGGCCGCAACCTGACCGACAGCGTGGGCTATGGACTGGACGCTCATATTCCCGCGCTGGACGGATTGCCGCGCCACAACTCGGATGGCATGGGCGGCATGCATCTTTACGTGCCGTGGTGGCTGTGGGATTCGAAGAACAAGGAGTTCCCGCGCGGTTATCACATCGAGATCGGCGGCGGCTTCGACATGCCCGGTATCGGATCGTTCCATGGCGATTGCGAACGGCACGAAGGTTATGGCAAGGATCTGAAGGCGGCGATTCGCAATGAATACGGCGCTTGGTTTGGAATGGCCGGCCGCGGAGAGCAGATCCCCAATGAAAACACGTTCTGCGAGCTCGATCCGGACGTGGTGGATCAATACGGAACTCCGGTATTGCGCTTTCACTTCAAGTGGACCGATCATGAGCTGAAGCAGGCGGCGCACATGTACGACACCTTCCGATCACTGCTTGAAACCATGGGCGGCAAAGTCACCACGCCGCGCCCCAATTTCATGGCGGGCGAAGGGATTTCCGATGGCGGCGAAATCATCCACGAGCTTGGGACCGTGCGCATGGGTAGCGATCCGTCGAAATCGGTGTTGAACAAATATTGCCAGGCGCATGAAGTGAAGAATCTTTTCGTGGCCGACGCAGCGCCGTTTGTGAGCAATCCGGACAAGAATCCAACCTTGACGATTATCGCGCTGGCTTGGCGCACGGCCGAGTATCTGGCCGAAGAAATGAGGAAGGGCAATGTCTGAAGTCACTCGACGCGACCTGCTCCGGAGAATTGCGCTCTCCATTACCGCCGGTCAACTCAGTCTCGAAGCTGCGCAGCACGTGCACGGCGTAGCCGCCCAGGAGAAATCCGCGCAGGGTGTCTACAAGCCCAAAGGGTTGAACGCGCACGAATACAAGACGCTCGAAAAGCTGGCCGACTATATTGTTCCGGTTGAAGGCACAACAGGTGGTGCCGTGGCTGCGGGCGCGCCCGAGTGGATCGATCTGATGGCGAGCGAGAACCCGCAGCTATTGGCTATTTATACAGGCGGCATCGCCTGGCTGGACCATGCCATGCAGAGGCGGGGCGCTCCCAATTTTGTGGATGCTACGGCCGCGCAGCAAAGCGCCATGCTGGATTTAATCGCCTATCGCAAGAACGAGTCGGCGGAGCTGGGGCCGGGCATTAAATTCTTCGATTGGGCGCGCAAGATGGTTGTGGATGCTTACTACACCAGCGCCATCGGTATTAAAGATATTGGGTATATGGGGAACACGGCGTTGTCGAAATTCGAAGTTCCGCAGGAGGCAATCGATTACGCCTTGAAGCGCAGCCCGGTGTGAATCTGGCAAACGGAGGCGCCGGCCCTACTACTGGTCACAGAGTGAGTGAGCGCCTTTGAGGCGGTCCAGCAGTTCTGGCAGATCGTTATTGCGGAGCGGCTTGCGAAGAAAGCCGGTGCAACCGGACCGGGCGGCGGATTGGCGTTGTGTCTCGAGATCGTCCGAAGACAGGATCACAATGGGTGTTCGGGCATTACCGGTTTGCGTTTCCCATTCGCGGATGGCACGGATCGCGGTGTAACCGTCCATGCCGCCCATGTGGACGTCCATCAACACTATATCGAAGCGTTGCTTCTTCACCATTTCGATGGCCTCCGGACCATTGCGCGCACGCCATACGCTTTCCTTGCGCAGCAGCAATTCGCTGAGTGCGAAGCTATCGTCACAGTCCTCGGTCAAAAGTATGTTCAGACTACTTGGCCGGGATTCCTGCGGGCGCCGTTCCCAATCGTGACGAAATAGCGAGGGTATAAAGATTGCAATGTGTGGAGGCACGCCTGGCCCGCTCGCAATTCGCGCTGAACCTCCCAGGGTGCGCAGGCTCTTTCCGGCCACCATGACCGCCAACGGGTGAGGCATGTCAGGCAGATCCTGAAAGCGGACTTGTTCGCGATCGGCGTTCAACCAATCCGCCAGCCGGACGGCCAGAGCGGAGTCTGGAGGAACGACTGAGATTCGAATCTCGCCGTCTGCGGCAGCATCGCCGGTTGCGACGCAAATATCGCCAGGCGGCGTTAGCTTCAATGCCGAATCCAGAATGCGGGTGAGCAGTTGTTCCACCGGCTTCCGATGTTGCCGGACTGGCAATGGTTCGCCCGGCGCACCAAGAAGGATGCGGCTGGCTGGCTTTCCGGAGGCCAGGTTCATCAATTCGACGATTTCTCCTAGGCAAAGGGCCAGGTCAAACTCTTCCACTGTGTCCGCGGCGGGTGAGCCGTCGGAAAACAGGTCACGGAAATCATCAATAGAACCCAGCAGCCGGTCCGCGCTGGACCTACCAATATCGAGATAGGCCTGCCAGGTTGGATCTGCGGTGTCAGTAGGCAGGAACTCCAGCGCACCGAAGCTAGCATGCACGGAGTTCCGGGCCTCGTTGCACAAGTAATTCAGAATATCCAAAGTGGCTGCGTTGGTCATGGGGTTCTTCTAATTCTCCTCACTCACTGTTCGACACTCACGGTTCGACCTGCGCGCTGCGAGCGGCGCTAACCGAAAAATAATCCACAAATCTTCGGACTGCGTTGGGCTTCTTTCCGGACGGCCGGGTTGCCACCATGTCGCTGGCGATGCGGGCGATTTGCTTGGCTAGCTGCGAGGATCCCTCGATCACCGCGCCGTTCTGGACCGCCTTGCCGATTTCGTTGGCGCTGGCCGGGACCAGATAGCGCACCGGCAGTTGAATGATGCGTTCAATCTCTTCTACCGCGAGAGCTCCGCGGCGCTCCGCGCAATTCAACACCAACGAGACTTTATCGGTGAGCCGCAGGTCATGGAACCAGCTGGCCTTGCGGCGCGCCAGATGGAGCGCTCCGATATCGGGCGTGCAAACCAGGAAGATCTTGGCCGCCCGCATCAGCACCTCACATTCGTAGTCCTCCATGGTTCCGGGCAGGTCTACGGCGACCACCGTATACTGCCGGATGGCGAATTCCAACAGCTCGGAGAACCGCTCCGATAGGAAAGGCCGGGAAAAATCCACCGGACCGGAGCCGAGCAGATGCAGGTTATCCAACTGGGAGACCAGGCTGGCCCATATGTCGCGATCCATGTGTTCGGCCTGCATCAAAGCGTCCACAATGGTGTGAGTACCCTCGGCTTTCAATAGAAAAGAGGTCACTCCCAGGCGGATGTCGAAGTCCAACAGCAGGACTGGTTCCTTGGTCAAACGCGCGGCTACAGCGGTGGCCTGGGTAGCTAAAGTGCTTGCGCCACAGCCTGGCTTGGCGGGAACGAAGGCATAAACATCGGCCAGTAGCTCTCCGGCGCAAGATAAACTGGCGGCGGCGCGATTGGCGGCATGCAGAATCTCGCGATAGGTGAAATGCGGTAGAACGTCGCGAACGCCGGCCTGCATCAGTTGCAGCAGCTCATCCCGGCTGCCGCCGCCGCCTACCGCGACGGTCGCAATCTGCGGCCGGCCATCCACGGCGCGCGCCACCGCCATGGCTTGGGGGTCGGAAAAATCGAGGATAACAATGCACTTCTGCTCCGAAGAGATGCCACGGAGGCGGGCGGCATCTGAATAATCTAGGTCCCAGGCGGTCTCCACACGGATGCGTCCGTCCAAGGCCGCGCGCACATCGGAGTGAAAGCCACGCTGTGATGAGACAGTAGCTAGGATCACGTTTTCCTCTCTGGCGGCGTAGTGCCGCATGCTGTACCTTATCGGGCGCGGGAGACAAAGAATTAGAGCGATAAATTCTAAGACTTCCCGGAACCTCGCCGATACCTTGAGACATGACTACACAAGTCTCCGAAAACCGGTCCCCACAGCTGACCGCCGCCAAGTGCTCGGATGCCACTGTGCTGATTGTCGACGACGACGAATACTTTCGCGCCCTCGCCCGAACCATTCTGGAGCCCAACGGCTTCGAGGTGCTGGAGGCGGATGGCGTGGCTACCTGCCTGTCAACCGTACGGGCTCGCGCGGTGGACGCCATCATTCTGGACATGGTCATGCCCGATCGCGACGGCATGGAGGCCTTGCGGGAATTGAAGACGTTATACCCGGCCACCAAGATATTAACGGTATCGGGAGCGAGTGACTCGGAACTGTTTCTGAATGTTTCCGCGTACCTCGGCGCCGATGCTTCCTTGGATAAAACCGAAATCGGTTCGCTGGCCGCGATGCTCGATTTGGTCTTGGATCTTTAGACATGCCGCGTCTGGGAATATGGCCGGATCTCCGGCTGCGAACCAAAGGCCTGATCGTGATCGCGGTTCCGGCCGCGGCCACGGTGCTGATCGCCTGTGCCTCCTACATCCTGGGAACGCGGGCCAGCGCCGGCGAACATGCGGTGAGACACAGCCTCGAAACAGGCCTCGAGATCCAGCAGCTGAAGGCCGATGAGGCGGAGGCCAGCGCACATGTGCGCGCGTACTTCATCACGGGCGAGGAGAGTTTCGCAAACCAAGCGCGCCAGGCCATCGCGAATTTCGACACTACTTTGCAGAAAATATCGGAGACGGTGGCGGGCGACCCCTCCCAGTCCAGGCATGTGTCGGAAATCGCCGCACTGGAGCGCTGGCGGGTGGAACAAATCTTCTCTGCTACAGCCCGATTTCAGTCGGGAGCCCTAACGCCGGGCGCGTTGCGCGCCTCATTGCGGGCGAAGGAAGCCGAGCGGATCCAGATGGAGCGCGTGATGGGCGTGATGCAGGGCGAACAGAGCCGCCTGCTGGCGGCCCAATCGACGGATGTGGAGCGGGTGCATCTGGAGCTGCGCGCGACCACGGCGATCTGCGCGTTTTTCGGAGTGGTGGGGGGCATTGTGATTTCGCTCCTGTTTGCTTCCGGAATCACCAACCGCATCTTGAAGCTCCGGGCCAATGTGTCGCGGCTGGCCACCGGCGGAGTGCTGGAACGGCTACCGGGGGGGCTGGACGAAATCGGGGCCTTGAGTGAAGGTCTGACCCAGACGGCCGAAGTTCTACGCCAGAAAACCGGCGCTCTCGAGAACGCATTGCACGGCATCGCTCAAGTGGACCCGGATGGACATTATCTGTCTTTCAATAAAGCCTACGCCAAGATTGCGAGTTTATCGGAATGCAACAAGCCGGCCAGCATACTGCTTACCGTGCTCCAAGACGACCGGCCTAAGGTGGAGGCTGCTATTCAACTGATGCAAACCAGCGGCCGCGCGGAGACCGAAGTGCGCATTCCAGATGCATTCGGGTGCATCTTGGATGTAGCGATGACATTCCGGCCGGTTTCCGACGACCCCGGCGCAGGCTACTATATCTTCCTGCAAGATATCAGCCTACGCAAGGAGACGGAGGCCGCGCTGGTTCGGGCGAAGGATGAGGCCCTGGCATCGAGCTTGGCCAAGAACGATTTTCTGGCCAAGATCAGCCACGATATCCGAACGCCCTTGAACGCGATCCTGGGCGCGGCCAATCTTTTGTCCGAGACCCCTCTCAGCGCGGATCAGAGCGAATATGTCAGTATGTTCCAACGCAATTGTGGGCGGCTGGTAAAACTGATCAACGATTTCCTGGATTTTTCCAAGATCGAGGCCGGCGCATTGCGCTTAGAGAAGATTCCTTTTCGAATTCGCGGGACGGTTGAGGACGCGGTGGCCACCTTCCGGGAATCAGCCAGCCGGAAGGGCATCGGACTGGAATTCGAAATCGCTTCCGATGTTCCGGCCTGGGAGCTGGGCGATCCGCTGCGGGTGCAACAGGTTTTGGTGAACCTGTTGAGCAACGCGGTCAAGTTTACCGAGCAAGGGCACGTCGCAGTGAGCGTGTTAGCCGTCTCCACTCCCGCGGGTGACCGTCTTTGCTACGAGGTTTCAGACACTGGCCCGGGAATCGGAGCCGAAGATCAGGAGCGAGTCTTTTCCGCCTTCACTCAATTGTCGAAACAGAATCCCCCCGGGGCCGCGGGGTGCGGCTTAGGCCTCACGATTTGCAGGGAACTGGTGGAGCTAATGAGCGGAGAAATCGGAGTGACCAGTCAACCGGGACGGGGCAGCCGGTTCTATTTCACGCTCCCACTCGAAGCGGCGGAGCCAATGGACGCCGGGGCCGATGGAACTCTCGGTCTTGCGGCGCCGCAGCCGCTGAATTCTGGCACAGTGCGGTTGCTGGTAGCCGAGGACACCGAAGACAATCGGCTGCTGGTTACGCACTATCTGCGCAAGGAGCCAGTGGAGGTCACGTTCGCCGACGATGGCCAAAGGGCGGTGGATGTGATCGTGGCCGGCGGCGAATTCGACTTGATCCTCATGGACCTGGATATGCCGAGACTGGATGGATACGGGGCCACCCGCTTCATCCGGGAGTGGCAGAAATCGCACGGACAGTCTCCGACTCCGATTGTGGCTCTTTCCGGCCACGCTATGCGGGAAGCCCAGCAGGCTAGCCTAGCCGCTGGATGCAACGCTCACGTGGCCAAGCCAGTGGACCAGGCCACGCTGCTCAGCACGGTCCGGCGCTACGCGCCGGTGAAAAGCTCACCACGACCGGAGAGCGCCGCGGTGGAGGATGGCATAGCGGCCCTGATCCCCAAGTATCTTGCTTCGAAGCCCAGGCAGATCGAAGAAGCGCGCGCATCGCTGGCCATGCAGGACTTTGCGCCCATCTGGCGCTTCGGTCACAATCTCAAGGGGACCGGGCGGGGGTACGGGTTTCCTTCCATCGAAGAAATCGGCAGGCAAATCGAGAAGGCTGCCGCGGATCAAGACGAAGCCAGTATCAGCGAACAGTTGGAGAACCTGCGCCGCTTCGTAGCCGATGAGCCGGTGGGTAGCCCCGCTAGCTGAGGCCAGGCTGCAGGCGTCAGGCGGCAGAAGGCAAGCAAGCGCTGCTGAGGCTTTCGGACGCTCATTCCGCGGCCTGCCGCCTGCAGCCTGCCTCCTGCCGCCCGGCTGCTACCATCGTGAGGACGCTTCTAAGTCACCCCCTCCTCTTGCTCCTGGCGCTGGCCCGCCGCCGCGCAGACTATTTAGGCTCCCGGGTCCGTCTCGGGCCATCACCGTTCATTTCGTGGTCCCCGACTATTCGGCCATGTGGCAATCTATGCAAGGCAAGGAAGCGCGTTTCAAAGGAGAGAACCGCACCTATACGGAGAAGGCCGCCTTCTCCAACTGCTTCAACCTGTTCGCCAGCAATTCCTGTTCCCGCAGGTTCTTCGTCATTGCGATGGCGCGTTGGATTTCTTCACGTGCCTCAGAGAGCCTGCCCATCTTCATCAGCAGGTCTCCGCGAACGCTGGGAAAGAGATGGTAGCCGGCTAGCGCAGAGTCACCGGCGAGGGTGGCGGCTCGGTCGAGTGCGTCGAGTCCTGCGGCTGGGCCTTGGACCATGCCGACGGCGACTGCGCGATTGAGTGCCACGATTGGAGATGGATTGATTTCGAGCAACGCGTCGTAGAGAAGAACGATGCGGTCCCAGTCTGTCTCTTCGGCGGTGCGGGCGCGCATGTGACATGCCGCAATGGCTGCCTGCAACGCGTAGGGTTTCGCGCCACCGCCTAGTCTTTGCGCTTGTTCGAGCGCGGTCATTCCTCGCTGGATCTGCGCGTAGTCCCACAAGGAGCGGTCCTGATCCGGCAATAGGACGGCCTCGCCGTTTTTGCCCCGGCGCGCTCGGTTGCGCGATGCCTGCAACTCCATCAATGCCACAAGTGCATGAACTTCCGATTCGCCGGGGAGAAGTTGCCCCAGCATGCGCCCCAGGCGCAGCGCCTCTTCAGAGAGAGCCGCCCGCATCCATTCATCGCCCGAGGTCGCGGTGTAGCCCTCATTGAAAATCAGGTAGACCACCATGAGCACGGACTCAACCCTCGAACGCAACTCGTCCCCACTCGGCATCTCAAAGGGAACGTGTGCCTCCGAGAGGGTCTTCTTGGCGCGAGAGATCCGCTGGCCCAGCGTCTTTTCCGGCACAAGAAACGCACGCGCGATCTCCGCCGTGGT
The DNA here is from genome assembly GCA_050011295.1 of Bryobacteraceae bacterium. Classification (GTDB taxonomy): domain Bacteria; phylum Acidobacteriota; class Terriglobia; order Bryobacterales; family Bryobacteraceae; genus Palsa-89. Next base: position 3,008 of record JBEKJJ010000015.1, on the reverse strand, counting down.
GAGGCCGCCGATCAGGCGTAACGTGAGCGCGATGCGTCCTTCCACCGCAAGCACGGGATGGCACGCGGTGAAGATGAGCCGCAGCACGTCATCATCGATCACCTGATCCAGCGAGTGCTCCAAAGCGTCTCCCAGCCGCTGTTGTTGCCACTCCAGCTCGCGGGCAATCTCTTCATGCTTTTGTACGAGCATGCGGCCGCGCCGCAACGAATCGATCGCGCGCCGCTTCGCCGCCTTCATCAGCCATGCCCCGGGATTGTCAGGGATGCCTTCCTCGGGCCAAACTTCGAGGGCAGTCACGAGCGCATCCTGCGCCAGCTCCTCGGCAATGCCGATGTCGCGGGTGACGCGAGCAATCGCGGCGATGAGGCGTGTGGACTCAATCTTCCACACGGCCTCAATTGTCTTAGCTACATCGCTCATGCAACCTAGGCTACGACGTTCCGGTGCTGGAATCCTTCGGCCGCTTTTTGAACGTCCTCGGGGAAGTCGGGCATCTCGTGAATCTGGCGAACTTCGATCACCTCGTTGTTGGACATCGGAGCACGCTTGGCCCATTCAATGGCCTCTTCGCGCGAGCGGACCTGGATGATCCAGTAGCCACCGATCACTTCTTTCGTCTCGGCAAATGGGCCGTCTGTCACGGTCGGTTTGCCGTCTGCGTACGAGATACGTGCTCCGGTCGAGGGAGGAAACAGGCCGTCGAGCGCGAGCAGGACGCCCGCCTTCTGCAGGGCCTTGTTGTACTCCATCATCTTCGCCACGGCTTCCGCGCTAGGAACGGCATCGGGCGCGGCCGATTCATAGCCTTGCGGGATCACCATCATCATGAAACGCATTGAGTTGCTCCTTATGGTTGGTTCTTCAAAGGCCCAGCGGCCTGGTAGGCATTGATAACGATGCCTGAGGACAAAGCTTTCGTGTTGGCGAGCTCGAATGCGCGTGGTGGAGTCCCCTCTCGAAAGAAGCGCTTCCCGGTGCCCAACAGGACCGGATAGACGATCAGCCAGACTTCATCCGCAAGCCCATGTTCGAGCAGCGTCGATGTCAGCGTGGAGCTACCCGATAGGATAAGATCCGGGCCGTCCGGCGACTTGATGCGGTGAATGCTCTCGATGATGTCCGGTCCAAGGCCCTCGAACGGGCCCCATTCAAGACTTTCCGGACGGTGGGTAGCGATATATTTTGTTGCCGCATTGAGGCCGTCCGCCATCGGACTGCTCGGCGCCTTTGGCCAGAAGCCCGACCAGATATCGTAGGTGCGCCGGCCAAGCAGCAGATCGAAGCTCCCGCCATACGCCGCGAGGATTGCATCCCGGCCAGCGGGGGTCCGATAGGGCGCGGTCCAGTCGCTGTAGGGAAAATCGCCGTCATCGGCGGAATGCTGGATTACGCCGTCCAGCGAGATGTGTTCGAAAATTTTGAGCTTTCTCATTGCGAGTCTCCCTCTCTAAGCCTGGCTATTAGGCCGTGGGCGGAAGAAGATGCCTCGCACCTCGACCGGCACCCGACAGGCAACGGCGGCCTTACGTGCCCATGCAAGCGCCTCGTCCATGTCGGCGGCTTCGACTATCGAGAAACCACCTATGTGCTCCTTGCTCTCAACGTATGGGCCGTCGGTGATGATCACTTCTCCGTTGGCCTGCTTGCGCAGCGTCTTCGCCATGCTTGCCGGTTCCAATCCACCAGCGAAAAGCCTGATGCCGGCGACATCCATCTCTTCGTTGAGCGCGTGGACGTCGCGAATCACTGCTTCGTCTTCAAGGGATGGGTCGTAGTTGTCGGGGAGTTGAATCGAGACCAGATATTGCGGCATGTCTTCTCCTGTAATAGTCCTTCAGGCGGGGTTTTCTGCCCGGCCTTCACTACAACGACGAACGGCCAGATCGGAATTCTACAAGCCGTGGGGAAAATTTTTATTTCTGGAATTTTTTAGTTCTGGCCGCGGCTTCAGGCAGTTCGTAGGATGCACCTGGCAGGTTTTTCTCCGTTTACAAGGAGAAGATGCTCTCCTCGCCTGCCTCCAGCCATTTCGCATCACGCGCGGCACGCGCGCGGATGGTCTCCTTAAAATCACGTGTCCGCGCCGTACGTATCCTTTGCCTCGGTATCGAGTGTTCTCAACCCCGATCGTTCACTATGGGTAACGCGTACGATACCACATTCAAATTCAGCTGCCGCCATGCATGAGTCACGAACTCAACAGCCGCAATCCTCCCTTCACCATCAACAACCTCCAAAAACTCACCCAAGCATCCACCCCGCACCCATGCTATCCCAATGCCAGGTGACATCCATGACCCCCATTTCAATCCGCCGCACATCCACCAATCGCGCGAACGCGCAACATTCCACCGGCCCTCGATCCGAAGCCGGCAAACAGCGTTCGGCGCTCAACGCTCTCACTCACGGACTAACGGCCCGCACCGCCGTCCTTGCTTCCGAAGATCCGGCCGCATACGAGCAACACCACCAGCAGTTTCTCGACGAACACCGTCCAGCCACCCCCACTGAAACCCAGCTAGTCCGCGAACTAGCCGACACCGCTTGGCGCATGAACCGCATCCCGCTTTTAGAAGCCGACGTCCTCTCTCGCGCCCAGTCCCCAGCCCCCAGCCCCGAGCCCCCGTCTTTCGACATCGTGGACGCACACCGCCTGCTAACCTCACTCAGCGTCCACGGCCAGCGCCTCTCCCGCCAGTTCCAAAAAACCCTCAACCAGCTCCGAGAAATCCAGCTCGAGCGCCTCGAGCGCTTGCGGCGCGACCTGCGCGACGCCGCCTCAGTCCTCGAATTCCATAAACACAAAGGACTTCCCTACGACCCCGCCGAGGATGGCTTCGTTTATTCAATAACCGAAATTGAAGCGTTCGCCCGACGCACGATGCGTCTCAACGAGGCCTGGAAGGTCGATAATTTCACCCTCCTCGGATTCCGAACCCCCCGCAACCCGCGAATCCTCAAGAGCGTCGACGCCATATGCTGAAAACCAGCCACCAGTCACCAGC
>JBEKJJ010000014.1:0-57998 GCA_050011295.1 Bryobacteraceae bacterium | reverse complement strand
CGCGATGGCCAACACGAATGCCGACGCATATCCGAACCGGTTGGCGAGCAGTCCGGCGGAAAACGAGCTCATGCCAACGAACAGATCGTAGAACGCGCTGAGCACGCTCACGGTGGTTCCATGATCGCCCGGCGGCGTTCGACGCAGCACGGTGGATGCAACGGAGGACCAGGGGAATGAGAATCCGAGTCCTAACAGACCAGCGGCAATTACCGCCCAAATCAAGATTGGTCCAGTGGCCAGGATTCCCAGACCCAGCGCCATGCATACCAAGCCGGTGTAGAACGTGATTCGCGGATGAATGCGATCCGGCAAGCCGCCGAGAAAGAATCTCGAGAGCAGAACCAGCGCCGCGTAGGCCGAGAACGCTGCGGGGCCGGCACCGGGATGGCGCGCTAGGGACAGGATGAGAAAACCGGTGATCACGGGATAGTGAACGTTGACGAATCCCACCGCGAGTCCAGGCAGGATCAGCGAACGGCGCATCCATCCAGGCCGGCGCGTGTGAGCCGATGGCCGGTAATCCTCGGGTACCTGGCTGAGCAGCGTTGCAGCCGTGAGAGCGGCGAAGATCTGGAAGCGCGCGGCATTGTTGAATGAGCCGAGCACTTGTCCGATGAGAGGGCCAGCGGCGATACCGCCCCAGATGCCGCTGCTCAAATATCCCAAGGCGCGCGCGCTGCGGTGGACGCCGGCTACTTCTATCGCCCAGGCTGCAGCGCCCGTATAAAGACAGGCTTCGCCGATACCTTGTAGTGAGCGTCCAAAGTAGATGCCGGCGATGCCCCAGGGCAACAGGTACGCGATGCCGGCGAGGGTACAACTTCCGAGTCCGGTGAGAAACGCCCGCTTACGTCCTTTGTGATCGGCCAGGCGTCCGGCGAAGAGGCGGCTGCACAGGGCGATTACAGAGAAAGTCCCGATGACGAATCCGACAGTGCGGTCGGAACCACCGAGGTCGTGCCGCACATGCGGAGCGAGAGCCGGCAGGACGGTGCCGAAGCCCAGAAATCCGAGGAAGGTAGCGGCGATCAGGCACCAAAAGCGTCCAGGCAATGATGTTGATGACCGCATTTACTATTTTTGCATGTCCGTCGGCATGAGTGCCGACGCTGCAGGCAAGAGTGCCTGCGCCACGTTGGATTACCTGTTATCTTCGACGCGGACTGGGCCGGCGCCTGCGGCTTTATATACTGCCTGGCCGTGCGCATCGCGGATTTCGTTGCCTTGGATGACCGTGTCGGTCACGCGTTTCGCGATGTAGAATCCGTAGTTGCCGTTGTCCAGCACTTTATTGTTACGAAACGTATTGCGATTGCCGCTGTTCTCCGCGGTCTCTTCGCGAAAATAGACGCCGCTCACGCCATTGCGCGCGATGGTGTTGTCCGTAAATTCATTGTCGGTGTCCTTGTGACCGATGGAAATACCATAGTGGCCGTTGTCTTCGATGACGTTGTCGCGGAACTGGCCATGACGCACTCGCCAGCATAAAAACAGGCCGATATCGCCGTTGTTGTGCAAGTGGCAATGCTCCACCACGGAGTTCGCGCTGCCGGTGCCAGGGTGGACGCCGTAACCTGTTTGGCCGTAGGATTTGCTATTCAACACGTGCACGTTGTCGGAGATTTGAAATGAGATGCCGTCGCCGTTGTAGTTGCGAGCCACGCAGTTCTTCACCGTGATGTTGCGCACGTTGTAAAGATAGATGGCGCCGCCGCGGCAGCCGTCCAGGTAGGAATTCGCGGTCTTGTTTCCATCTACCGTTAGGTCTTGGAACGTGATGTTTTCCGCGTTCATCGCGCATAGGATCGGGTAGGTGTTGCGGACTCGCGCGTGCTTCTTTTCCAGGTCGTAGTCGCGAACGGTGGGCGGGCTGATTTGGAGCATGTGATCGCGAACTGCCACGACTTTCGAAATAGAAACGTCCCAACCCTCCTTTAATGTGTCGTCCGAAATCTCGATTCCCATCCCAGGGTGGAATCGGTCAGGGTTAGCTGCGAACAGATAACTCTCGCCGAAGTCGGCGTCTTCGGTGAGCGCGCTTTCGACACCCGGGGACTTCAGCAGAATCGTTTTCCCGGCGGTGCCGCGTACGGTGACGTTGGACGGGATCAAGAGGCTCGCGTCCATTTGATACGTTCCCGGACCGATGATTAGCGTGTCGCCGGGATGAAGCATGTCCGCTGCCTTTTGTAGAGACGCGCTATCCGAACCAATAACATCTGGAGCACCCCCTGCGCTCCCTGACTGCGCGACTGTGATGGTACGATTCGGAATGGTTGAACCGGCGACGGAGTGGGAGGTGCAGGAGACATTGGCTACAACACACAGAGTGACGAGGAGTAAGACGGGAAGGCATCGGTGCATGCGGCTATTATCGCTGATGTTCATCCCGGCCGCTCTGCTGATCGCGCAAGACGACGAAGCGACGATTCGAGCGGTTGTTCAGAAGTATGTGGACGCGCGAGAGAGTATGGACGCGCATGCGATTGAAGCATTGTTTACCAGCGACGCCGATCAATTGGTCTCTACCGGGGAATGGCGCAAAGGACGCAGCGAAGTGGTGCGCGGTACGATGGCCAGCTCTCAAAGTTCAGCTGGCAAGCGGAGTATTACGGTGACGTCTGTCCGGTTGATAGCGCCTGGTGTCGCCATCGCGGATGGACGCTACGAGATCGCCGGGGTCGCCGGCAGCGCGAGCCGTTCTATGTGGACCACGTTGATGTTGACACGCGTGTCGGACGGCTGGCGAATCTCTGCCATCAGAAATATGCTGCCAGCGCCCGCGACGCCGTCAAAGTAAGGTGGCGTGAAGATCAATCGCCCGCGGCAGAGCGGCAATGCGAGTACACGCGGTCCGCGATGCGGATTCTCTCGTTCAATCGCTGCTCTTTTCGCGCGCACAAATATCTCAGCCAATTGCCGTAGATTTGTGTTGCCGTTGAATGCCAGCCGTTCGGGAGATGGTTGCCGGTGAGAACGGTCTGGAAATCCGCGAACAGCGATTCACGCCGTTCGCTCAGGGCGCGCTCCTGGAGAGCTGCCAACCGATCTGCGGCATCGTTGTTGAAATAATTTCGCGGCAGCAGCGGGTAGGTGGGGTTTTCACCGCGGAGATAACGTCCAACATCTCTGCCATATTCGAGCAGGAGGGTATTGGCTTCATACTCCGGGTGTCCCTGAAAAAAAACGAACAGGCTTTCGGTCTGCTTGAAAAACGCGTCCACTCCCGCATCTTCTCCACGTGTCAGGACAGAATAGCCGTGAGCAGTTAGTTCTTCTTCCGATACATCGTTCCATCGGGAATGGGGCATCACGAGGTGCTGCGGAACGCCGGCCGCTAGTGGATGATCTGATGCGCGGATGCACTCGAACAGGCCGAAGCGCTTCTCTTTGAGCCGGCGCCGATTGATGCCGTCTCTGTGTAAGACAGCCGCGTGCGCGGCCAGGCAGGACCAAATGGTGGAGTGAGTGTTATGCTCCGCCCACTCGACTAACCTGGTAAGACTCTCCCAATATGGTTCGTCGGTGAGCTTGGATGCCCTCGGCTCCGTGCCGGTCACGATGAGGCCGTCGAGGTGGCGATCCCAGAGATTTTCGATGCTCGAATAATGGCTTGCGATGTGTCGCTGGCCCGCATCTGCTCTGGGGACATCCGGCAATGCATAGAACGACAAACGAACCGGCATGCCGTTGGCCGCGGCATGGATGAGTGCGGCGAATTGGCGTTCAGTGGCTCTGAGCGCGCGGTCCGGCATGTTGTTGACGATGCCGATGTCTATTATGTTCCGAGGGATGTTCGCGGAGTTGTTCATGCGTTACTCCCGCTGAGTGCCTGATCGAGGTCGGCGATGATATCGTCCACATGCTCGATGCCGATGCTGAGACGAATTGCTTCCGGCTTGACTCCCGCTCTGAGTTGTTCTTCGCCGGACATCTGCCGATGCGTGGTGGAAGCCGGGTGACAGGCCAGGGATTTGGCGTCGCCCAAATTCACCAGCCGCTTGATCAGTTTGAGTCTGTCGTAAAAATTCTTGGCACCCTGGAATCCGCCCTTGACACCGAAGGTCATGAGAGAGCAGGCGGTGCCGCGAAAGTATTTTTGTGCCAGGGCGTGATGGGGATTGTCCGAAAAGCCCGCATAGTTGACCCAATCCACTGCGGGATGGTTGCGCAGGAATTCGGCTACCCCTCGGCCGTTTTCGACGTGGCGCTCCACGCGGAGGGCCAGTGTCTCGATGCCCTGCAGCAGCAAAAAGGCGCTGATGGCCGGAAGCACTGCGCCGGTAGTTCGCAGATAGGCGCTGCGGCAGCGGGCGATGTACGCCGCATCGCCAAAATGTTCGGTATAGATCAGGCCGTGATAGGATGCGTCCGGCTGGCTGAACTTCGGAAACTTCGCGGCATGCTGCTTCCAAGGGAACTTGCCGCTATCCACGATGGCTCCGCCGAGCGTAGTGCCGTGGCCACCCATGAATTTGGTGAGCGAATGGACGACAATGTCCGCGCCGTGTTCGATGGGCCGCAGCAAGATAGGAGTGGCGACGGTGTTGTCGACGATCAGCGGTATCCCGTGTGCGTGCGCCAAGCGAGCGAGCGCTTCAATGTCGCAAATATTTCCAGCAGGATTTCCGACACTCTCGCAATAGACCGCGCGCGTTTGATCATCGATCAGTTTTTCGATGTCTTCAGGATGGTCTGAATCAGCGAAGCGGACGCTGACACCCTGGCTCGGCAGAACGTGCGCGAAAAGGGTGTGGGTGGTGCCATATAGCTGCGGCACGGAGACGATGTTGGTACCTAATTCCGTCAGGTTCAATACCGCATAATTCAAGGCGGCTTGTCCGGTGCTCACGCAGAGAGCTTCCAATCCGCCTTCGAGCGCGGCCACGCGTCGCTCCAGTACGTCGACGGTGGGATTGCTAATACGGCTGTAGCGATATCCCTCCACTTCGAGATTGAACAAGGCTGCACCATGATCGGCGCTATCGAATTCATAGGCGACGGTCTGGTAGATGGGGACAGCCACGGCGTGAGTTGTTGGATCGCCTGAGTAGCCGCCGTGAATTGCGATGGTTTCTCTATGCATCAGAGCAGCCCGTCCATCTCGCGCACCACCCACTGAATATCCGATTCGGTCGTTCGGAAGCTAGTGATGCACGCCCGCAAAACCGGCGCGCCCGCCAGCCGCACTTCCGACATCCACGCGATCTGCCGCTTATGGAGCGCCGCTACGAAGCTGGTGGTGTCTAATCCGTCCCGAGTGAAGCAGACCACGGGGAGCGGCGTCGAGTTCACGATGCGCCAGCCCGCGCTGGTCAGCGATTCGCGCAACACGTCGCCCATGTCAGCTTGATGCTCAATCATTTTGATGTAGCCGGACTCGCCGTGCTCAGCGAGGGCCAGGAAAAGCTTCAAGCCGATGAAGCGCCGCGACCATTGTGTCGAGCTGGTGTAGGGGTCAACAACAGGTCCGGGTGTTTGCGCCGGCATATAGCAGGTTTCGGCGTGGAAGGACGCCGCGACAGCTTCCGGATGCCGACAAAAAAACATTCCGGCGCCCATCGGTACGGAAAACCACTTGTGCGCGTCGCAGGTGATGGAATCGGCCTCGGCGATTCCGGCCAAATGCTCCCGCAGCACAGGCGAGAGGATCGCGGCGCCACCCCATGCGGCGTCGACATGAAACCAGAGATTCTCTTGTTTCGAGAATCGCGCCAGTTCCTGCAACGGATCGATCACGCCGGCCGCAGTTGTCCCGCAGGTCGGGGCGACCATAAAAGGCACGAAGCCATTTTTTCGATCGTCGGCAACCTGTCTCGCTAGATCTGCAACGTCCATTCTCAGATGCTCATCAGTTGCCACCGTCCGCAGCGCACGACGTCCCAGTCCCGTCATGTGGGCGATCTTGTTGAACGAGTGATTTGCTTCGCTGGTCACGTAGAAGGTGGGCGTTCCGGAGAGATGCCGAAGTCCGTGCTCGCCATATTCCGGGAAAGCGCGAGTGAGGGCGACAATTACCGCGGTGAGGTTCGCTTCTGCTCCGCCGGTGGTGAAAGTGGCGCTGGAATCTGCCGGCAAACCGAACTTCGATGCTAGCCATTGGAGGGTGTGGCGTTCAATCTCGTTGGCCGCGGGCGAGGTGCGCCAAGCTGCCAACTGCGGGTTGTACATTGCTACCAGAGTGTCCGCGACCACCGATGCTGGCGTAACGCTGGGGTTGAACAAACCGAAGTAACGCGGATGAGTGACCTGCACCTGCCAGGTTCGCAACATTTTTTCCACGTCCGCACAAGCATCTTCCAGAGCTACGGGCTCTGAAAAATCGTAGCGGGCGAGATGATTTCGGATCTCTTGCGGCGTTACAGCGGGTAGAATTGGGCCGCCGGCGATCTCGGACTCGAGCCTCAAGGCCGCACAGCGCACGGTATCAAGCATGCTTTGCATTGAGGACCTTTTTCTGGGAGCTCTGTCCCCGCCGGGGGATCTGGCCGATCTGGATTCGATCGTAGAGAGTTTTGTCGAGAGGGACGAACGCCTGGTGTTCGGGATCGTCGAAATAAATACTGTCCGCGGTGGTTTCCGGATTGTAGCCTTGCCGCACTAGATCGACCTTGGTGTATTTGAAAGTGGGCGTCACTTCCAGCTCACGTCGGATGCGGAGAAATACAGGCCGGGCATACTCGGGCAAGCGGGCAGTGAAATGGGTGCGGAATGCTCTTAGGTCAAGATTTCCGTTAGCGACAATCGTAGCCATGCCGGCCCGTCCGTCCGCGCCTGGGACGGCCACGCCGTAGACATTGGCTTCCTGGATTCCAGGAAACTCGCAGAGGGCCTTGGAGACTTCAGAGGTAGCGACATTTTCGCCCTTCCATCGGAAGGTGTCGCCGATTCGATCGACGAAATAGAAAAAGCCGCGCGAGTCCTTGCGCATGAGGTCGCCGGTGGTGAACCACGCGTCTCCAGGCTTGAAAACGTTGCGAAGAATTTTCTTTTCGGAAGCTTCCTGATTGTCGTAACCCTCAAACCGGCTCCCGATATTGGAGGGGTCGCTCAGAATCTGGCCGATGGCTTCTCCCACTTCGTCTGAAGCGCAACGGATGCAGAATCCCAATTCATTCCGGACTGGCTGGCCTTTCTCGACATCGAACTTGATCAATGCTGCCGGGAATCGGTGCGCGAGGTAGGAGGGAATGCGGCCGATGGCGCCGGGCTCACCTTCCACGTTGAACAACGAGACGTTGCCTTCGGTTGCGGCATAGAATTCGAGAATTTGAGGAATCCGAAAGCGCGTCTTGAAATCGTTCCAGACCTCGGGCCGCAGGCCGTTGCCGCAAGCCATTCGGATGCGATGCTGGGACTCTTCAAGGCACGGTTCGGTGTGGAGCAGGTAGCGGCACAGCTCGCCGATATACTGAACCAGCGTGCAATCCCAGCGGACAACGTCGGCCCAGAATTGACGCGCCGAGAATTTCTCGCGCAGGACTACGGATCCGCCGACCGCCAAAACAGCGCCGGGGGCTTGCACTCCGCCGACGCTGTGATACATCGGCAAGCAGTTGTACATTCGATCTGTTGGCCGCGTATCCATCAAGCCTCGAAACCAGTGGCTCCACTGCATCACGCGGCCGTGGCTGACGGCGGCAGCTTTCGGCAATCCGGTGGTGCCGGAAGTATAGATGTAGAGCGCGCGGTCTTCGATAGTCAGCGGGCGCCGCTCGGCTTCACGCAGCTTCTCGCCGGGATATTGTTCGATTTCGTGATCCAAACGCCGGAACGAGCCATGGCTTGCCCCGTACATCCAGATTTCGGCGGGTTGGGTTAGTTCCGGCAGCGCGGTAGCTATTGCCACTTCGAACTCTGCGGCCACGATAATATGTTTCGGCGCGACGATATTGATGCAGTGGGCTAAGGATTGTCCCGTCAGATTGGTGTTGAGGAGCGCTACCACACCGCCGGCTTGCGTGATTCCCAGCCAGATGGCTAGGAACTCCGGCCGGTTGCCCATCAACAGCGCGACGCACTCTCCCTTGCGGAGATTCTGCGCGAGGGCCCAACGCGAATACTGGTTGGCGCGTTCGGCGAGCTTGCTATAGGTAAAACATTCGCGCTCAGAGAGCAGCGCCGGCGCATCCGGGAATTCGGCGGCGCGTTCTTCGATCACTCGAGGGAAAATGCGATCCGGATGGCGCGCGATGGGCGCCGTCAGCTCCAGCGCACGTGCCCAGGCTTGCGAGGGAGAGCCCGCGCCTATGGCCGCTTTTTTTGTGACGTTTCCCGTCATGCCGTACTGCCTGCGTCTACGGTGAGCACCGTGCCGGTGATGCTTTTGGATTTCGAACCAAGCAGGAACTCCACTGCATCGGCCACGTCGCCGATTTCAGCGAGCCGGCGAAGTGCGCTGCGCCGCACTATCTTCTCGCGGTGCTCCCCTGTGAGTCCCTTGGTCATTTCCGTGTCAACAAAGCCTGGCGCCACGGCATTTACGTTGACGCCCATGCGGCCAACTTCTCGCGCAAGGGATCGCGTGAAGCCGATCAGCGATGCCTTGGTTGCGGCATAGACGGACAAGCCGCTCGCGCCGGTGGAACCGAGAATGGAGGCCACGTTTACTATTCGGCCGCCGCCGTCCGCAAGCATAGAGCGGACGACATATTTAGATAGGATGACCGGCGAAAGAGTATTCAAACGGATCAACTGTTCGATTTGCGAATTGGGCATGAGCGCGAGCGTGCCTTCGAAACTGACACCAGCGTTGTTGATCAGCCCGTGGATGGGCCCGTATTCCTTGCGCAGTGTTTTGACTAACTGCGCGATGCCTTCGATATTGGTTAAATCGAAGGGAAAGAAGTGGAAGGATCCTGGATGGTCGCGTTCCGCCTCCCGCATGGCAGAGGTCAGCTCTTCGGTTTCCTTTCGTGCGATTGCCATGACGTGGTAGCCTGCCTCGACCAGCTTGCGGGCGATTCCCAGTCCCAACCCGCGGCTTCCACCGGTCACGATTACATTAAGCATGGCCACGCACGATCTTGCCGCTAGCCGCCACTGCCAAGTCACTGACGAACTTCACCGCTGCGGGAACCTTGTACCGGGGAAGGGCCAGCCGGCACAATTGCAAAATCTCATGCTCCATTCCGCGGGTTTCGTTGCCGGTGGCGGCGCAATCTTTCGCTAGAACCACGTCCGCCACCACCAGCGCACCCATGAGCGGATTCTTTCTCGGCCGGACCAGCGACATCAGAACGTGCGGATGACGGTTGATTACGGCTTCTACTTCTTCGGGATGGACTTTCTGGCCGCCCACGTTGATAACGCCGTCGCGCCGGCCGGCGAAATAATAGCGGTCGCCACAGAGTTCCAGCATGTCGCCGGTATCCACGAAGCCTTGCGTGTCTTTTAGCAGGCCCGCTTGGCAACCAAGATAATCCGTCGCGGTTCGCGAAGACCGGATCCGCAGCGATCCGTCTTTAACCTGCATCTCAACGGCTCCGACCTGTCCGATCAGGCTTGAGGGAAATCCCGCCAGGCCATCGTTGACGTCGAACGCGACGCCTGCCTCAGTGGACGCGAAAGCGTGGCTGACTTTGGCCTGTGGATAGAAGGACTGCAGATTGTCCAGAATGGCCTGGTCGGCGATTTCTCCCGACAGGCGAACGTAGCGTGGCTGAATGCTGTCGGCGGCCGGGCTCATCAGTGCGCGGCGCCAATGGGACGGGGTCCCGGAAATATGGGAGACTCGGTGAGCGCCAGCCCGCGTTAGAAAATCGGCAGTAGATTCGCGCGCACTCGAGAGCACCAGCGACCCACCAGTGAGCATCGCCCGCAGGAATATTTGTAGTCCGCCGTAGCGGCGAATGTCGTAAAAAGTGCTCCAAACCCGAGGGGCCCCGGAAGAATCACCGCCTTCGATCGCTCCGGCTAAACTCGACAAAGTGTGGGCCACCAGCTTCGGACGTCCCGTGGTGCCGGAGGTGAGAAGAATCCATTCGGTGGAACTAGGAGCGTTGCGGTCGATGCTTGCGGGCGCGATTTTCGGACTGCAGGTGACATAAGGGCCGACGCAGGGAAAGTCCGCTCCTAGCGTGGTTCCATCCGAGACGATCGCATCCACGGGCACTGAGGCGATCACGAAGGGCAGATGATCGAGCGGCAAATCGGCGGGACACAGAACCACGCGGCGCGCAATGCCATCCAATTCGAGAAGAGCCAAGGCAGCCGGAAACTGATCTGTTGCCGCAATCAACACGGACCGTCCGCGAAGTTCCTCGGCCCGGCCGCCGAGGCATGATCCCTCGGCAAGATCGCTCAGAGTAACGGCTGCGCTGTCTCCGGCTAGAAAGCGGCGGGCCAGATTTCCGGCGGCAATGGTGGCGTTCCAGAGCGAAATCGAGTCACCGTGCATTTTCGTAAAATCGGATGAATTCGCCCAAAGTTACCGGAAAGCCGGCATCCTCGGCGGAACTGAACGGGTCTATCCCAAGCTGGTCCTCCAACCTCGCCACGATGATCGCGAAACACAGCGAGTCGAGTCCTGAATCCAGCAGTGCCAGATCATCCACCAGAGGCGCCAGACGTTTGTCCTGTTCTTGGGCGATCTGATTCAGCTGAGCTACAACCACTGCGCGAACGGACATTTGCGCTGTTTCCCCCGTATCCGCAAGGCTTAATCTAGTTAGTTTCATTTCCATTAGCCCTGGTGATTCACCGTGAGTTGTTTAGAAAACGCCATTTCCTCACGCTCGACGAGCGGGAAACAGTTTTTTAGCCACTGCTCGGTGTTCTGCCGAACCGCAGTCCTCCCGACGTCGTCGGCAAGGGAGTGATTGGCGCCCCCGACGATCTTAACAACCATGCGGCCGGCGCGGCCTGACGAATTCTGAACATGGCGAAAATAATCGAACTCTCCGACCGCCGTATTGGGCCCGTGAGCATTCAGCATCAGCATTGGCAGCCCCGCAGAAGCCAAACGGCTGCAACAGCGCAGGAGAGGCAAATTGGCGTTCTTGGGGAGCTCGTTTCCCGTGACTGTCCGGCAGAGCTTCTTCAAGCGGCCAAATAGACTACTGAGCTGTCGGGCCAGCTTACTCTCGAGAGCCCAGCGGCTCATCGCTTTTCGAATATCCGTGCGGACAGGTACTTCTTCCCGGAAAAAGTACGGCTCCAGTGCCACAACACCCCTGACACTCTTGCTCGCGGCAGCCGCATAGAACGCGGAAACCGCTCCGGCACAGTGACCTACCATGACCACTCCGGACAGGCTATAGCGCTCCGTGAGAATCTTCGTGGCGCCGGAAATGAAAGTCGCATAGTGCCCGGAATTGACCATCCGCGCGAACTCCATGCGTTGTGAGGGAAGCTCTCCGTCCGAGTCGCCAAGCCCCGGCAGGTCAAAGCGGAAAGATGGATAGCCGCTCTTAGCGAACGAGTCGGCCCAATATATGGCTGAATCGCCGCCTGCAGCTCTGGGTGCAAATCCGGAATTCAGGAACAAAACACCGACGCGGCCCTTCTCTTTTCGGCCGGTTGCGAAATGGGAGGCTGGGTCTTGGGCTTTGTGGTATGTACCTCGAAGGCAAATCCCACCGATCACTACCGAGATTAGCTCTCTTGTTTCAATGGCTGAGACCATGGTTGCCTCCCTGGTCTGCCATCGCAGCGGCGATCCAGCCGAAATTATCAGCGAATAATTCGCTGAGATCCGGGTTAATGGATCGGTACATTGAGCCTTTGACCAGAGGCTCTGCGGTCTGATTCAGTGGAACCATTCTGACGGGACGCGTGGTGGACGAAACAGCGCTAGCGCTGTCTTCGATACCAACAGCTAGCTCGAGATGGAACGAATCGCGCCAGAGCTTGTTTGACCACCGGTATCCGTCCACTTCGATATGCTCGGTTTCTAACTGCTGGAGATACTCCGGCAGTTTCTTGCGCTGGTCCCCGGAACGGAACATGTTATCCACGGCGATACGGCGAAGGAGTGCGGATCGAAGCACTTCATTAGCACTATTGGGTGGCGCCCAAGCGAGCAACGCGTCTCCTAGCCCGGCGACAAAAGCCTTGTTCGCCAGAAGCGCGCCAACCTCAAGACCATGGAGCACGAGAGGCACTTCCGGCGAACGGCTCTGAAGCCAGCCCGCCAGAACTTCGACGTCTTCACTCCAATCGTCAAAGCTCAATTCTTCGAAGACGCCGGTGCTTTCACCAATGCCACGATAGTCATACCGCAGGCATTCAATTCCCCGTTCCGACAAGTATCGGGCCCACCGAACCCAAGGTGTGTACGAGGAATGCCGTTCGGATGCAAAGGCGCCTACCAGCAGGACCCGAGCCAGAGGATCCGCGACTTCGTGGAGGACAGTATAAAGGTGCGCTCCAGCGATCTCAAAGTACCCAGCCTGCTCCCTGGAAATCAGGCTGGCTTCGAGTCCGCGTTGCACCAGTACCCCCTCTCGGCTCCGCGCAGGCGCACGCCGTCCGCGCGCCACGGGGAGTTGTGCAAATTCCCCAGTGATCATCCCGGGAGCGGTGATGTTCACGTGTCCCACGGTTCTCGCCTTAAGCGGTCCGCCCGCTGCCGTTGGAGTGTTCAAACCGAAGCGAGTTCGGGGCGGGGCCCTGGACGATGGATTGAATAAGGGCGCGCAGCAGGTTTACCCCTTCCAAGATGTCGGTCTCGTCATTGGGAGCGTGCAGCATCATTTCCGATGCGAGTGCACGGAAGAGTTCCTGCGAATGCGCAATATCGCAGATACCGTGCACATCTGTGTATTCCCGCTCCAGTGAGCCCCGCCTGGCGGCGAGCTCCGCCAAATATGGCATAAATTTTTGAATAAACCCTTCGAAGAACGCCATCATGGCCACGATGGGCACTGCTTGGAGCCGGCCAATGAACAACCGGACATTCGTCAAATCGCGCTGGACGGCCAGCGCGTCCGTATCTGTCGGAATTGCGTCGGCAGCCAGGGCAAACCTGCGGAGCATCCCCGGATGACAATCGCGCACTTCCTCGTGCAGGTTTTCGAGGATGATGGAGCGAGCCTCTTCCGACTTTACGGCCAGATAGGCGCCGGTCATCCAGTAAATGAAGTTACCTTCGAGGACGGCTGTGTATCGCGTTAATATGCCCCGTTGCTGTTCGACGGAGAGATGCTCGGGGTTCGGCAAGGAAGTCATCAGAGCGTCTACTGCGCAGCTGATTTGCCCTTGGATTGAAGTTCCGAATATAGGGTTCGGAGTCTGAATATCAGAAAAAGCTGGTGTCATGTTTTTCTCCACACACACTACGGCTGAACCGCTTTCGAGCGTGCTACCTCCTGCTCGCCTCTTCTGGAGGCTTCCACTGAGCGGCTTGTGCCCGCTCACATCATTTGGTGATAATGAATTATACGTATCAAAACTTGGGAAATTCCATAGGATTTAGTACTAGTACGGCTTGTACCAAAAGTGCTCTTAAGCCAGGCACCGAGCAAGATTCAAGGTGATGTTTCAACACCACCATCTATGCGCAACCCTAACAAAAAAGGACTAAATTTGATACCTGCGTACCTGATGGATTCCGACCTGACGCCCCTAAGTACCACGATGTTCCGAATCTCTAATGGGCTAAGGATTTGTTACAGGAAGGTTAGGACGCCGAGCCGGTTTGCATAGTTGTAGCCTGTTTTTGTGGGAAACGAAGCCACTGAATTGCTCGTGATGGGGGGACGGGAGGTCCGCGTGACGCATCCGGACAAGCCCTATTTTTCCACGCAGGCCAAGCTCACGAAACTCGACATCGTCCAGTACTATATGTCCATCGCGCCGGGCGCGCTCCAGGGAATCCAGGATCGTCCTATCGTGTTGAAGCGATTCGTGAACGGCGCGGAAGGCGAGGCGTTTTATCAAAAACGCGCTCCGACCGAGCGGCCTGAGTGGCTGCGGACCGTAACTCTATCGTTTCCTTCGGGCCGGACCGCGGAAGAGATAGTAATTGATGATGCGGCCGGCCTGGCCTGGATTGTCAACCTGGGATGCATTGAGCTGCACCCGCACCCCGTACGCTCCGGCGATCTCGATCACCCGGATGAATTGAGGGTGGATCTCGATCCGGGCCCCGGCGTAGAGTGGGCGGACGTCAGGAATGTCGCGCTGGAGGTGCAGGCGCTGCTGGAAGAAGTGGGGTTGCGAGGTTGGCCCAAAACCAGTGGGTCCCGGGGGATGCATGTAATCGTGAGGATTGAACCCCGTTGGACCTTTAGCGAGGTGCGCCGCGCTGCGCTGGCTTTGTCGCGTGCCGTGGAGCGCCGGGTGCCTGGTCTCGCCAGCTCCAAATGGTGGAAAGAGGAACGGCACGGCGTGTTCCTGGATTACAACCAAAATGCGAAGGACCGGACCACCTGCTCCGCATATTCGGTGCGGCCGCTGGCAGACGCCCGGGTTTCCACGCCGCTCGACTGGCATGAGGTCCCCGATTGTGAACCGGGGGATTTTACGGTGCTCACAATTCCGAAGCGGTTCGCCGAGCTGGGCGATCCACATGCGGGGATGGACGCCGCTTCGGGCTCGCTCGAGAAACTGCTCGAGCTGGCGGCGAGAGACGAGGCGGCTGGTATTGGAGATGCGCCCTGGCCGCCGCACTTTCGCAAAATGGAAGGCGAAGCTCCGCGGGTTGCCCCGTCGCGCGCCAAGCGGGCCGTTGCAAAGGCGCCACGGACGAAGATGCCATTGTTAGTCGTTGCGAACTCTACTAGCAAGGAGGCTGCTCTCGAGGGTCTGGAAAGGTGGAAGAGCAAACATCCACAAGCGGCGGAATTTCTCGCCGTGGATGATGTGCTGGTGGATTCCATGCGGGGACGATCATCCACTTGGACCCGCATTCGGGTGAATCTGCGGCATGTGCCTGAGGAGCTGCGGCCTGCGGAGGAAACTCCGGATCCCGATGACGATCCGACGAGGGAGTGGCGGATGCGGCGGCGTTGACGCCCAAGGCAGCGCGCGGCGCTGCCCCACCTACCTGCCGAAAATTTCCATCAGCTCCTGCGGGGGGACAACTTGGAGCTGCGCGTAGGTACATTCGGCCGGTTTTTTATCGGTGCGCCATCTTCGAAATTGCGCCATATGACGGAAACGCGTCCCCTGCATGTGTTCGTAAGCAATTTCGAGCACCAGTTCGGGACGCAATGGCTCCCACGACAGGTCCTTGCCTTGGCTCCAACGGCTTTGGCCGCCGGGGATCCGATGTCCTTCTGCGCCGGCCGCGGCCCAGTCTCTCCAGGGATGATCGCGCAGAGCGTCCTGGCGGTAGGGCGCGAGATATTCGACAAGTTCCACGCGCTTCTCTTGGGTGAAGCTCGCGCAGACGCCCACGTGCTGCAATGCACCCGAATGGTCGAACAGGCCGAGCAGCAGTGAGCCAATGGCCGGCTGCTCACCTTGCTCACGTTTCTTGTGCCATCGAAAACCTGCCACTACGCAATCGCAATCGCGTTCGTGTTTCACTTTGAGCATCACGCGTTTGCCCGGCTCGTAGGCGCCTGAAACGGGCTTGGCCATGACGCCGTCCAGCCCCGCGCCTTCAAAGCGGCTGAACCAATCCGAAGCGATACTCATATCGCGTGTCGCGGGCGTCAGATGGATGGGCGGCGCGGCGGATTCTAGTAACGATTCCAGCCGCTGGCGGCGGCGTTCGAACGGCTCGCCACGCAAATCCCTGCGGCCCTCCGAGAGCAGGTCGAAGAATACCATGGAGGCCGGGATTTGCTGGGATAGCAGCTTCACGCGCGAGGCAGCCGGATGCAGGCGAAGCTGTAGCGCTTCGAAATCGAGGCCGCCGTTTTTTGCCAGCACGATTTCGCCGTCCAGCACCGAGCGATTGGGCAACTGCGCGCGAAGCGGATCGAGCAGCTCGGGAAAATAGCGGTTCAGCGGTTTTTCGTCGCGGCTTTGGATGAGGATCTCGTCTCCATCGCGGAATACGAGCGCGCGGAAACCATCCCACTTCGGCTCGAAGATCCAGGCTCCAGTGGATGGCAATTCACCGATTCGTTTCGAGAGCATGGGCAAGACCGGCGGGTTTACAGGAAGGTCCACGCTCTTCATGCTATAACGTCTTTGCGGAGATTTCCGACGCCGGGAAAAAATCAAAAGCACCGGTCGCTAACGCTCGCGGCTCGGAAAAGAATGTCTCATGCTAAGAGAGTGTTACCGAACCGCGACCGTGAGAGCCTGTGAAAAAATAGGTCACTGGTAACGGCAGGTATAGGCGAAACGCCAATAGATCAATGGCCGAACAGAAAACACTTGTGGATATCCCCGAGCAGCCCAGTGGGCGGGTGGACCGAGTCGAGCCAACTGGGGAATGCAAACTGAAGCTGGTGAATCGAGCCCAGCTGATAATGGCTCAGATCGATGTGGAGCACTTGATCGACGAGCATCATCCGGGACGAGGAATCTGGGAAGTAGTGCAAGGGTTGGATGTGAGCAGGTACGAATCGGCGATTCGAAGCCGGCGGGGAGAGGTGGGGCGAGCGGCGTGGCCGCCGCAGTTGTTGATCGCAGTATGGATATACGGATACAGCCGGGGAGTGACGTCGGCGCGGGAACTGGAACGGCAGATGGAGTACGAACCGGGGCTGATGTGGCTGACGGGAAAGGAAGTGATCAATCATCACATGTTGAGCGATTTCCGGATCGAGCATGCCGAAGCGCTGACGGATTTGTTCGCGCAGATGTTAGTGGTGTTGCCGAATGCGGGACTGGTGAACCTGCGGCTGGTGGCGCACGACGGGACCAAGATCCGAGCGCAAGCGGGAGCGGATTCGTCTCGGCGGGAAGCGAGTTTACGGGGAAAACTGGAGGCGGCGCGGCAGTTGGTGAAGCAAGACCCGCAGGCCGATGGGGGGAGCAACCAGCGACAGCGGGCCGCGCAACAACGCGCCCGACTGGAGCGGATAGAGCGGGCCGAGTCAGCACTGGAGGAACTGAGCAAGCTACAAGCCTCTCTCAAGGACGCCGAACAGAAGAGCCGGGCACGAGTGAGTGGCAGGGAAGCAGAGGCGCGGCGGATGAAGCACGGGGACAATGCGATTGCGCCGAGCTACAACGCGCAGATCAGCACGGATGCCGATTCGGGAGTGATCGTGGGAGTGCGGCTGAGTCAAGCGGCGGATGATTCCCATGAGCTGCCAGCGGCCCTGGAAGAGATCGAGAAGAATGTGGGTCGACTGCCGGAGCAGATCGTGGCGGACGGGGGCTACACCAATCGCGCGACGATCGAGAGTATGGCCGCAAGTGAGATCGACTTTTATGGATCACTGGCAGATCCCAAGGAGCGCTCGGAGGCGGCGATGAAGTCGCATGGAATAGATCCGCAGTTTGCGCCGCATTTTTTCATATTGCGGCCCCAGACGCGGACGGCGGAGTGTCCAGCAGGCAAGCAGCTGAAATACTTGCGGCGCAACAAAAAGCGGGGCGAATGCTACGAAACCTACCGGGCCCAGGGAGGCGACTGCGTGGTGTGCGTGTTTGAAAAACAATGTTGTCCGGACCATGCTGAGAGGGGACGTATCGTGTCGTTTCGGGGTCCAGAACCAGCGGTGATCACGGCGTTTCGCCAGAAGATGTCTAGTGAAGAAGGCCAGCGCATCTACCAGCGGCGCGGGGCCGCGGCCGAGTTTCCGTTTGCCTGGATCAAGGAGCGGATGAAGTTACGGAAGTTCCGTTTGTTCGGGCTCCACAAGGCCAGTCTCGAAATCCTGTGGGCGAGTCTGGCGTACAACGTGACGATCTGGCTTCGCGCCCTGCGCACGGGTATCTCGGTTCAGCCTGCGGCTGCCTAGCCTGGCACACAGTGCGCGAATGTGATTAAACACCCTCCAAAGCGGCAGACAAGCTCAGCAGCTCCCCAAGGTTGAGTCGGTCTAAGAACTGATCTCAAGCAGTCCTGTTTTCTGTTGTCTTGCAGCGTGCCTCGTCTATCCCATTCGGGAAAGTAGTTTCCAGGGTTCGTCCAGACAATTTTTCACGGATTCTGAGGGAGACGGTGCCTCTGGCCATCTTTTCATGGCTTCTCACGATCCCAATTGTTTCATCTTCAGCCTACAGCCTTCTCAAAAATGGATTTCTCGCCCGCTCCCGGCCGATGGTCGTATTCGGCCCATGGCCTGGAATCACCACGGTCTCGTCGTCCAGCGGCAATAGCTTCGCGTGGATCGATCGCAGGATCTGCTCGTAGTCGCCGCCTGGCAGATCGGTGCGCCCGATGCTGTCCATGAACAGTGTGTCGCCGGCGATCAGCTTGCCCTCTGCCGGAATCCATAGGCTAATACTGCCTTGCGTGTGGCCAGGAGTGTCCAGAATATGGAACTCGGCCGGCCCCAGCTTCACGCTATCGCCCTCGCGTGCTGCAACATCGATTTCGGTCCGCTCCGGCGTCGGCATACCGAGCCATCCGGCTTGCATGTCGAGGTGATCGTAAAGTTCCTGATCCCTGGCGTTCATGTATACCGGCGCGCCGGTAGCGGCTTTCAGCTTTTGAGCGCCGCCGATATGATCGATGTGCGCGTGCGTGATAATGATGGCCTTCACGCGTAACTGATGCTTCTCTAAAGCCGCCAGAATGTTCGCGATCTCATCGCCCGGATCAATAACCACTGCTTCGCGGCTCTGCTCGTCTCCAAAGATGGAGCAATTGCACTGCAGCAAGCCCACCGGTAGGATCTTGTGGATCATAATCGCGCGGAATCCTCAGTGTACACGGTCAGAATATGAGTTTCGCGCCGGCTTGAACCAGCCGGGGAGCCGTGGCGCTCACCACTTCTCCGAAAGTGGAGCTGCTGATGTTGCCGTCCACAGCTTGCGGTCCAAAGAATTGCGCGTGGTTGAAGACATTGAACCCTTCGATGCGAAACTGCAGCGATTTCGATTCGCCGAGGCGCAGGTTTTTGAGGAGCGCGATGTCGAAGTTTTCCGTTCCAGGTCCGTGGAAATAGCGGCGTGAGGCGTTGCCCGGAGTGCCTAGCGCGTTTTCGCTGAAGAGTCCGGCATTGAAGTACGTCCTTCCGTCTCGAGGATTGTGATTCAGATTCAGAGAGCCGGCCGCGACGTCCGGTTCGTCGACGCCATAGTTGTTGATGCCGTTCGGCTCCGCGCCCAACAGAGAATTGTCGCCGTAATTGATGAGCGTTACCGGTAGGCCGCTGCTGAAGCGCGTGATCCCGGATAATTCCCACCCCTCAGTCCAGCGGTTCTTCGCGCGAAGAAAACCTGCCAACGGCAGCTGGTAGCTGTAGCTCACTACGAAGTTATGCCTGAGATCGAAAGCGGACAGGGCCCTGCTCAGCGACGGATTCAACGGATTCACCTCTTCGCCGAGGCTGGAGGATTGATCCAGCGATTTGCTGAATGTGTATGCGGCCAGCAACTGCAGCGGTCCACTGGAGTGGCGCAATGTTACTTGCAGCGAGTTGTACATAGAGTTGCCGAGGGTGGTCTCGAGTGTATCGCTTCCGAAATTCGGACCCAGCGGCCCTCGCGTTCCGTTGATCACTCGGCCCGATGCCGTGGTGAATACGCTGCTTTCGTTGAACGGTCCGCAAGGAGTTTGGCCAGGCGCCAAATTGGCCGGGTTGCTGAGTTCCAGACACAAAGCCGGGTTGCCGGGATTAGCTTCTTCGAGCACCAGAAGGTGATGCGCCTGAGTGCCCACGTAGCTGAGATCGAGCACCGTATTGTTTCCGAAGCCCCGCTGAACGGAGAGCATATATTCCTCGGTATAAGGAATTTTGTTGTTGGCCGCATAGTTTGGCATTCCGCTGATCGGTTCGAACTGCGACCAGTTGAGACTCGCATCGGGATGGCTCGCGGTGGCGTTCAGCGGCGCCAATTGCACCGGAAAATATTGGCCCATATTCTGGCCGTTCCCCGCGGCAATGAAAGGAGTGGCAAACAACGGCGGAGCGGGGCTGGTGTAGGTGGTTCCGTAAGGCGCATTGGCGCTACTGATTCCAATCGACAGCGCTTCGATGGCAGTGTAGAACATGCCGTAGCTAGCCCGCACGCTGGTTTTGCTCCCATCGGGCGACCAGGCCAAACCGATGCGCGGAGCAAAATCCAGATTGCCGGCCGGCGCTAGCGTGCGCGGGACGCCGGGGTCAGTCGGAAACAAAATTCCAGCGGGCGCTCCGGGAAAAACCACCGATTGCCGGCCCGGAGCGAACGTGGCGATCTGATTGTATTTTTCGTACCAGGGCTCAATGCGGTCCCAACGCAGCCCATAGTTCAGCGTGAAATTCTTCTTCAAGCGCCAGCTATCCTGCGCATACAGCCCGACATATTTGTTGCGTCCATAGAAAGGCTGAAGCTGGCTTTGGTTGTACTGGCTCGGAATGCCCAGCAGAAAATCCGCGAAATCGACACCGGTCTCGCTGCCGAAGAATGTGAAGTTGCCGTTCAACTGGGCGACCGGATTGGTATTCACCTGATCGTAGTGAAACTCCGCACCCAACATGATGGTATGCGTTCCCACTACTTTCGAGAAGTTGTCGCGCCATTGGAAAATGTTGTTGACCTGCTTCAGCTCATTCGTATTGGTCCCGATCGAGAAATTATTAAAGTCGACGCTTTCCACACCCTCGGTTTTGGGCGATAGCGGGACGATTCCAGGAGTGTTCGCGCCCACCACGAATCCTTGGGACGCCAAGCTGGTCCCGACACCGCCTACGGGATGACCCAGGTCCGTCGCGTCGCGCATGAAGCTGAAGTGGAATTCGTTGACGGCAGTCGAACCGAGCGTCTTGGTATCGCCGAGGGCAAGCAATTGCGCGCGTCCCGAGTTCAGCGCGTTGAAACCTGGGACGTTTGCGCCACCTTGGGCGACTGGATAGGGGTTGTTCTGCGACCAATCGTCCAAGAAATAATAAGCCGACAACGTACCCCACCGCGTGGCGCGATCCAGCCGGTAGGCCCCTTTGTCATCCCGCAGGGTTTCGTTCGCGGACGATGTCGAAAATGTCCCGTTTGCATTGTTGGGACTTGGAATGTACTTCAATAGAGCCACCGCGGGAGCGGGCCACGCACTCACAGGAATCCGGGCGAAGGGAAGAACGCACTCGACCGGGCTGGTACACCCGGGAAAATAATATGGCTCGCCCGCTGTCACACCGTAGCCGAGCTTTTGAGCAAGCTGGCTGGCCCAATATGGGCCGCTCACCGTCGTCGGCATCTGCTTTCCATTTTGATCGACAGTAACAAACGAACTCGCAACGTCCATTAGATTGCCGCTGCGATCCTGGAGCGAAGGAACCGCTATCTGTCCCGTATCCAACCCTTGAGTCAATCGCGTACCTTGATAATCCGCAAAGAAGAAAAGCTTGTTCTTGCGGATGGGGCCGCCGAAGGTTCCTCCAAACTGGTTCTGATCAAACGCTCCGCGCGTGGGCGAGAAATAGTTGCGGGCATCCAGATCCGTATTGCGCAGGAATTCGAACGCATCGCCGTGGAATGCATTGGTTCCCGATTTTGTCACCACTTCGATCTGGCCGCCGCTGAACTCGCCGTATTCAGCGTCGAAGTTGCTGGTGAGAATCCGAAATTCGGCGATGGAATCAAGGTTGGGAATGATGGCCGCTCCCATGTTGACATCCTCTTCCACGTCGCTTCCATTGAGGACAAAGCTGTTGGCAAATTCGCGCTGTCCATTGATGGAGATGGTTCCGGGATTCAAACCGCCGGAGGGAGAAAGCGCGCTGACACCCACATCCTGAGTGGTGTCGGGTGTGAGCGACGTAACCGGAACGACGCCGGATTGAAGAGCCAGCAGGTCCGTGTAGCTGCGGCCATTGAGCGGCACAGCCGTGATTTGTTTGCCCGAAATCACTTCACCCATCTGAGTGTCCACGGTTTCAACGTGCGTTGCGGATTCGGAAACTGTTATGGCTTCCTTCCGTTCTCCAATTGTGAGAGAAACGTCCACCACTACCTTGCTGTCTACATCCATCACCACGCCGGTACGGCGTAAAGGTTGGAAGCCGCCGGCGTCCACCTGGACGTCGTAATGTCCAACCGCCAAATTCTGGAATGAATAGGAGCCCCGGCCGTCGGTGATGACGGTTTGCTTGGCTGCCGTCGCCATATCGGTAACTGTAACTTTTGCTCCGGGGATCGGCGTTGCGCGGGGGTCCGTAACAGTTCCAAGCAACCTGCCTCCATCACTCGCCCATGCGGTAAATCCAACAATCCAAGACGCGAGCAAGACTTTAATCCGCACCAACCCATTCTCCTACAATGATTTAGAATATACGACTGCTTCGGTCCTATATAAATATACGACCAGTTCAGTCCGATATCAAGCAAAATCAGCAAGTGAGTTGCAACTGAAGAGAAAGGCTGAACGAGAGGACGGAACCGGGAATATGCAATATAGTGGTTTCATCGCATGTCGTCTCCAGATTCAACCGCATTGCCGATTTTGCGTGCCGCCCTCGCCGAGGGAGCCGGTAATAGCGGCGAGGGGCTGCAGCAGGAAGTAGTAGCGCTCTTCGACGAACTCAGAGAGCCTTTGCTTCGCTATCTCGTGAGCTTCGGGCTCGCGCTGCCGGATGGCGAGGAGGTTCTGCAAGAAGTGTTCCTTGCGCTGTTTCAGCATCTCCAGCGCGGCAAATCCCGCGAGAACCTCCGCGGTTGGTTGTTTCGAGTAGCTCACAATTTGGCGTTGAAGTGGCGCTACCGCTCGCGGCGGGATTGGGAGGCTCGGGCCGAGCCTGGTGTCGGCGAATTGGCTATAGAGCCCGGTCCCAACCCGGAAGATCAGGTGGTTAGAAGTCAAACTCAGCGCCGTCTGCAGGCAGTTGTCCGAGCCCTGCCGGAAAACGATCGCCAGTGCCTTTTCTTACGGGCGGAAGGCTTGCGCTATCGGGAGATCGCCGGGATTCTCGATATGTCGCTCGCCGCCGTATCTCTATCTCTAGCCCGATCTCTTCGACGCATCGCGCGCTCAGCTGAACGGTGACACCAATGCAACCAGAGGATTCTCATCTTTCCGACCAACAATTGCTCCTGGACATAGAAAACGAGCTCGCCACGCACGACGAGAAGGTGGCTCACGCCCATCTTGGCACGTGCTGGAAATGCCGGACACGGCGCCAGGAACTGGAAACAGCAATCGCCGATTTTGTCCATTCTCGTCAGCAGGAATTCGATTCGAAAATACCGCCGGCCGCCGGTCCGCGCGCGCTGCTGAAAGCTCGCCTGGCTGAGCTTGCCGAGGGTGAAGCTAACGGGCGCCTTAGCTGGCATGGCCTGGACCGCCGATTTGCCTGGGCGCTGGTTGCCACCATCTGCGGGCTGCTGGCGATCATTTCATATGCCGGGCGGCCAAATTCGTCTGCACGGCCAGCGCCGATTGTGTCCATTCCCGATTCCAGGCTCACTCCCGGCGCGGCACTCCTTCTGAGCCGCCAGACAGTGTGCGCGCAGGCCAACACCAAGAACAAAGCTGTTCCAGTGTCGCTTCAGCGGAAAGTATTCGAGGAGTACGGAATTGCGGGCGAGCCGCGCGCCTACGAAGTGGATTATCTGATTACGCCGGCGCTGGGAGGGGCGGACGACATTCACAATCTTTGGCCCCATTCCTATTCCGCCACGGTTTGGAATGCTCAAGTGAAGGATGCCTTGGAGGATCGGCTGCGAGAGATGGTGTGCGACGGAAGTCTGGATTTGACGGAGGCGCAGCGTGCCATCGCGTCGAACTGGATTGCTGCGTATAAGAAATACTTCCATACCGATGAGCCGCTGCTCACACACCGCCAGCAACGGATTCAGTAAAAAGCTGAACAAAGGGCGCCTGCGCGGAATATCTAACTGAGATCATGATCCGACTGCTTTCCTGCGCCCTTGTTGGGTTCACTATCTTTGCCCAAACCAACACCGGCGAACTACGTTTGCTGGTGACGGATCCCAGCGGGTCGCCCGTTCCGGCATCGATCACAGTACTGAGCCAATCTAATAAGTACAACCGCACCTTTGAGGCGGACGCGGATGGACATGTCATCGCAAAACGGCTTCCGTTCGGGCTTTACACCGTTTCAGTGAGCTACTCTGGCTTTTCTTCTTCACAAGTGCTGGTGGACATCCGGTCTGCCTTCCCCAAGGATTTGAAAGTGTCCCTCACTCTGGGCCCGGTAAAAACCACGGTGGACGTGCAGAGCCAAGAGACTTTGATCGACCCTTACAGCGTCAGCAGTGCAAATCAAATCGGCGGCAGCGACATCGCGAACCGCTTGTCCACGCAGCCCGGCCGCGGCCTGGCCGAGTTGGTGAACCAGGAACCGGGATGGCTATTTGAAGCCAACGGCATTTTGCATCCGCGCGCCGAAGAATACCAGGTGCAATATGTGATTGACGGCATGCCTCTCACTGAGAATCGCTCCGCGGCTTTCGTAGCGGATTTCGATACTGACAACGTGCAGGAAATCACCGAGATGGTGGCGGGATTTCCCGCTGAATACGGCCGCAAGATGGGCGGCGTGATTGAAGTCGAAACCACTCGCGATAAGAGACCCGGGTTTCACGGGAAGACGGTGCTCGGAGGCGGCAGCTACGATACTCTGAATGGCTATTTCGAAGCCCAATATGGCTTCGGCTCGAACACTTTGACCGCGAGTATCGCGGGAGCTACTACGGACCACTTCCTGGATCCGCCGGCCACCGAGAATTATACGAACCACGGAACAACCGCCGATTTCATGCTTCACTTTGAGCGCGATATCGACCAGAACAACCGGATCGGCGTGATTATCCGGCGTGAGCAATCGAAGTTTCTGGTGCCGAATGAAGTTCCGCAACAGGCAGCCGGCCAGCGTCAGGATCGTCAGAACTTCGAGTCCTCCGCGCAGTTTTCCTACCAGCACATCTTTTCGGCCAACGTCCTGGGCGATTTCCGGGCCATGACCCGCGACATCACCGCCGGCTTCTGGTCGAACGATCTTTCCACTCCCATGATCGTCGGACAGGATCGCGGATATCACGAAGAGTATGCGAAAGGAACTGTCTCGATTCACGCCGGCATCCATGAATTCAAGTTTGGGGGCGAGGCGGATTTTGCGCAGATCGAAGAAGCGCTCAACTATCTCATTACCGACCCAACCCAGTTCGACCCAGGCACGCCTCTCGCTTTCAACTTCTATAGCCACGCACCGGACCGCGAACAATCTGCGTTCGGACAGGATGAAATACACTGGAAGAATTTCGCGCTGACCGGCGGGATTCGTTTCGATCATTACGATTTGCTGGTGGATCAAGTCGGCTGGAGCCCGCGCGTGGGCATCGCGTATTACTTACCCAAGGTCAAGATCAACTTGCACGCCTCCTATGACCGGGTGTTCCAGACTCCGCCGTTTGAAAACCTGTTGGTTTCAAGTTCGCCGGCGGTCACTAGCTTGGACCCGTTGGTTCTGCGCCTTCCCGTTCAGCCGGCGCGCGCCAATTACTATGAAGCCGGCTTTGGCACTGCGCTTTTCGCGCACATTCGGTTAACCGGCAATTTCTTCTGGCGGAGATATCACAATTATCCGGATGACGACTTATTGCTCAACACCGGCGTCAGCTTTCCGATCACCTTCGCGCTGGCCAATATCTACGGGGAGGAGGCGAAACTGGAGATTCCTCGCTGGGGCAGGTTGTCAGGCTACATCAGTTGGACCAACGAGCGAGGCAACGGATACTTTCCCGCCACGGGCGGTCTCTTCTTGGGCGATGATGCGGTGCAAGCGATTCAGCAAACCAGTGGCGTGTTTCCGGTCTCCCAAGACGAACGCAATGCCGTGCGGGCGCGCTTTCGCTACGAGGTAACATCCAGATTCTGGCTCGCCGCCGGTGCAACCTATGACAGCGGCTTGCCAATCGACTTCGGTGGAACGGAGGCGCAAGCTGCGGCGCAAGGCTACACCCAGAACATCCTCAATCGCGTGAATTTCGCGGATCTGCGCCCACGACCGCTGTGGTCGTTGAATGCGTCCGCCGGCGTGATCCTGAGGAAGAGCGAAAAATATCCGGTACGCTTCCAGGTGGACGGATCTAACCTGACGAACTCACTAAACGTTATCGACTTCGCCGGCCTTTTTTCGGGCACCGCAATCGGCATTATGCGGTCCGTGGACGCGCGCCTGTCGATGAACTTTTAGTAGCGCACGCGCTCCGCGTGCCGTGTTCGCACTCTTGCGAACACCTCAGCGTTCACATGAGTGTGAACGCGGCACGCAAAAGTGCGTGCGCTACATCTTCTTTAGATTCTCAATCAAGTGCTCCGAGGTCCGCAGTGTGAACGCGAGGATAGAAATGGTCGTCGTCTTGTCCGTGCAGTTCGGAAAGACGCTGGCATCGCAGACATATAAATTCGGAACGTCGTGCGCCTGTCCGAAACGATTGGTGACGAACCGCTTTGGGTCGTTCCCCATCCGCAGAGTTCCGGTCTCATGCAGGCTGGTTCCCGGCATGTCGGGTTC
Source organism: Bryobacteraceae bacterium (assembly GCA_050011295.1). Taxonomy (GTDB): domain Bacteria; phylum Acidobacteriota; class Terriglobia; order Bryobacterales; family Bryobacteraceae; genus Palsa-89. The sequence goes on along the minus strand of JBEKJJ010000014.1, from coordinate 31,521 downwards.
ACTCGCGGACCCTTGATATTCCGCCCCGCTGGCTCGGAGCAACTGCTCGCAAGCGTGCTTGCCGTGCTCCCACATCAGCAAAGTATTCTTGTCCCATTCAAAGTGGAGGCGCGCCGCTGGGATACCATAAGCGTCCTTCACCTCTGGATCGATATCCACATAGTTCGCGTCGCTGCGCTGCGTGGGCGCCTGAATATAAAAGCTCACTGGAGTGGGATAGCGCCGCTTGATCTGACGCTTGAAGTCGCCGCCGAAGCCCTCGATTTCATCGAAATACCAGGGGAACTCAGAACAGCCACCGTCCGGATAAACCGAGTAGCCGCGAATGAAGTTCTCCTGATGCGGATTGTCGAGATTCTGCCAGCGCGGCAACCAGGCCACGGTGCTGGATGAGACACCATCGGGAAAACTTGGCTGTCCCAGCAATTGCGGAAAGTAGCCGCGCGCCGTGGTGCCGTAGAGATGATCGCAGAGGTTGCGGCCGGCCTGTCCACTGGAATTCGCGATTCCTTGCGGCCAGTGGCGCGATTTTGAATTCAGGACGATGCGGGCAGATTCCACGCAGGACGCCGCCACAACCACGGCCTTCGCGTAAACTTCCACCTCTTGCTTCGTGATCCGATCTATATAAGCTACGCCTTTCGCGCGACCGTTTTCATCGACGAGAATATTTTTGCAGAGCGCATTGGTGCGCAGATCCAGGTTCCCGGACTTCTCAGCCGCGGGCAGGAAAAACCAGGGCGTGGAAAAGAATGCGCCCACGTCGCAGCCTTCCGTGCAGTTTGCGCAGTAGTGACACTTTGGATGGCCGGCATGCGGAACCGTGAGCTGCGCGATACGGTCCGGCAGATAGGGAATGCCGATTTTGCCGGCGCCGCTCTCAAGAATCCGATCGATACAGCGAAAGTTCATGGGCGGCAGATATTCGCCATCCGGATTGCTCGGGCGATTTTGTACGGTGCTGGCCACGCCGATCATGCGCTCCACGCGGCTGTAATAAGGAGCGATCTCGTCATAGGTAATGGGCCAATCCACGTCATAACCATCGCGGCTGGCGGCACGAAAATCGATATCGCCGAAGCGCGCCGACGATCGGCCCCAGAAATTGGTCTTGCCACCCACGGCGAAGCAGCGCCGCCACGTCCATTGGGTTCCGGGGGCCGTGGTGTACGCGATCTCGTGTTCCCAGATACCTTCCGTGTATTCGTTATCCATGTAGCCGATCCATTTGTCGCGCTTGGTGGGGTCGCCGAAGCCGCGGAACGGCATGTTATAAGGTTTGCGATGATTGCGAAAGTCCTTGCTCGGGTTGAGGCGGCGGCTGGCGTTGAGCGCGCAGACTTTCGCGCCGGCCTCGCAAAGGGTATGGATGGCCATGCCGCCGCCGGCTCCAGTTCCGATCACAATCACGTCGTAGACTTGTTTTGGCATTTAGATTCTCGCTGGCGGAAGATGGCGATGTTCCGGATCGCTCGTGTGCGGACAGGCGGGAGATTCGCTGTAGAGCCGCAGCCCCGGATAATCCAGCTCCTTCATTCCGACTGCGCTGGTGTAGTAGCCCATCACTGTATAGCGGCGGATCAGGCGAAAGAACTCGTGCCCGTCTCCATTGCGATCCGCCGCGCGCTTCAGAATCTCAGTTTGCTGCTCGGATGAGAGACCGGTAAAGCTGGCGCCATGATCCTTCTTTGCGGTTGAATCCAGCCATTGAAGGCCATCTCGCATGGGCTGCTGAATCCCCTTTTCCCCATGCGCGGCCATGAAGTCGATGAACTCGCTCACGCCGGCTTCCTGTGCGCCAAGGCTTTCGTCCTTCGGAATAATCAGGCCGGTGAGAACGTCGATAGTGCGGTATTCGGACGGCGAGAAATACGAGGGCTGATAGTTCGCCTGGCGCGCGGGTGGTGCGGCATCCGCCTTATGTTCGTGCTCGTGCTGCTGGCCAAATACCCAACGGCTGAAGCCTGGGAACTGGCTGGCAACCGCGGCCTTGGCCAGCATCTCCAACACCGCGCGCCGATCCGATCCTTGATTCGCCATATTGTTCCTTTTCGAGTTTACGCCAAAGTGAACGCTATACTCGAATCATGGACCCAACCTTGCGCGCGGTACTCGCAGTGTCGATGCGCTGGATTCACATTACATCCGTAGTCACGTTGATCGGAGGCTTCATTTTCGCAAGGTTCGCTCTCGCTCCCGCGCTGGCTACGCTCAACGAACCGCGGCTCGGCAAAAAAGTAGTTGAAAACTTCCGTCCTTTGCTCTATACCGTCCTCGTAACGGTGATCGGCTCGGGACTCTATAACTACCTGAATAAACCAAGCTACCCGCCGCACTACCACATGTGGATCGGAATCAAATTTCTCTTCGCGCTCCACATCTTTGCTGTCGCAGTGCTGTACAGCATCAAGGATGCCGATGAGGGAAAACGAAATCGTTGGTTGAGCGGCATGATCGCGTCGGGTCTGATCATTATCGCGATCTCCGCATACTTGAGGTTCATCTCGCTGAAATGACCGGTTACGACGCGTTGCGGAATGGCGCTGCCTGGCTGGATCTTTCCGCTCGCGGCAAAATTAAGCTGCTGGGCGAGGACCGCGCACGGCTGCTGCATGCCATGACAACCAATCACATTCAGCAACTCACGCCCGGCTCAGGTTGTTATGCGTTTTTTCTGACGGTGCAGGGCCGGATTCTCGCCGACGTGAACGTGCTATGCCGGCCGGATCATTTCCTGCTCGATCTGGAACCGGAAACACGCGAGAAGGTCTATCAGCACTTGGATCATTACATCATCGCCGACGATGTGACGCTGGAAGATGCCACTGGCGCGACCGCGACAATCGCGGTAGAAGGTCCGAAGTCCGCCGAAGTGCTGCACGCGGCGGGAGCGCCTACGCCAGAAGTCGATTATTCCAGTGCGGGATGGGGAGCGCGGTTGGTGGCGCGTCTGAATTCAACGGGAAGTCCCGGATTTTTCGTGTTCGCACCGGAATCCGAAAAAGCCGAGCTGATCGCCCAACTCGAAGCCGCCGGCGCAGTGGCGGGCGATGCGGAAGCATTCAACGTGGTGCGCCTGGAACACGGCAAGGCTCGCTACGGCGAGGATCTCAGCGAGCGGTTTCTCGCGCAAGAGGCCAACCAGCCCCACGCGTTGCATTTCAGCAAAGGCTGTTATCTGGGACAGGAGATTGTGGAGCGAGTCCGGTCGCGCGGCCAAATTCATCGCGTTCTGATGCCGCTGGTGTTGGATGAAAAAGAGCCGCCCCCACCGGGCACCAAGCTTGAGAACAGCGAGATCACCAGCGCGGCGTACTCCCCGGCGCTGGATAAAGTAGTGGCGCTGGCGTACGTAAGAAAATAGAGCACCGACGCCCTTACGGTCGCGGCTCTGCCCGTTTCGTCCGCACGTAATCCGAAACATGCCCGTTATACCGCCCAATATGCGCCGACAAATAATCGGTCCCGCGAATTATTCCCCGGCATCCCGCCGATCCGCAGGTGCACTCGAACGGCTCCAACGACTCATTACAAAAAGTCCCGTAGTCCATGGTGATCTGCTCACCCGCCGCGATTCTCCGCCGCGCCGTCAGATTCAGGCCATCCAGCCACGCATTCGGATCGCAAGAGTGATTAATCGGCTTCCACTGTTCCGGATCGCTGCTCCACATCACATACACTTCGTCGGTGATGGGGTACGCATAGCGTGCGAAAAGCGCCTTCTGCGTGGCATTCCAATGCTCTCGCACATGCGCCTTGCTCACCAATACGTGCTGCTGCTCCTCATAGCGCTCAATCAGGCCGCCAGGTTCGATGGCTTGGGCGGCATACATTCCATAGTGTCGCTCCGGATTCTTCCGGATATGCCACTTTCGCGTCTCACGGCAGGCACGCTTCACGGCCGATCGAAGAATTGCGTCGACGAAGCCCTGATGGCCGGCCGGATCGTTCAGCAGGATAAAATCCGCACAGCCTTCATCCCCCGGCGGATAGAAGATCTCGCAATTAGGATTGATCTCCAGCATGAACAACTCGCCATCCGCATCCATGCGGATATCGCACCGCCCGTAGCCGGTCCCGCCCAAGCCGACGAAAAACTTCCTGGAAATATCTTTCAGGCTGCCGGCCAATAGCGGATCCTCCACCGGAACACAGGACATGCTCTGGTAGTCCCTCCACTTGAGGTCGAAATGCTTGAACGATTCGCCTTTCGGAAACAGGAACTCTACCGGCTGATAAACCAGCGGCGCGAGCTCATCGTCGGGATTCTCCGCCACTAGCGCCGTGAATTCCCGGCCTTCGATGAACTCTTCGATCAGTGCATCGCCGAAAGCCTCCACCGTCTTAGCCGCCTGCACGCGCAGCTCTTCGGGAGTCTCCACGCGCGATTGCTTGGTGATTCCGATGCTGGCGTACCCGCAAGGATGCTTCACGATCATTGGAAAGCGCAGCGTAGCGGCGGCTGCTTCCACGCCGCCTGGGTCCGAGGCAAAGGCATGCGCCGGACTCGCGATGTCCGCGTAGTGGCAAATGCGCTTCATGGTCTGGCGCGTAGGTTCGTAGAATCGAGATGAGGCGCCGGTGAACGGGACCTGCAGTCGCTCCAGAACCTGCACCACCTCGATACCCGGCCGGTCTTCATCCCAGGAGCCGTCGCAGAGGTTCAGGAACACGTCGAAGCCGCGCTTGGAAAGATCCAGCACTTGCCGCACAGCTGTCGCTTTATGCAGGAAGTGCCGCTCGCAGTCGTGCGCTTTTAGGTAGCGCAACGGATCAGGTAGGAAATCGAATTCCTTAAACGGTGTCGCGGACTGCTCGTAAGAGTCGTCGAGGACGCATATTTTCATGAATGCATAGGATCTATGTCCACGACGCTCCGCTCTTTAATTTCTCTGGTTCAAAACTTTCGGTACCGCGAGATATCCGGCGATGGTGTCTTTGGTGACCTTATTGACAACCAGTTCATACGGCTGCTTAGACTTCGACGTCATGAACTGTACCGGCTCGTTCATGACTTTGTCTTTCTTCTCTACCGTTGCATCATCCACGGTCAGCTCAATCGTAAAAGTGTGCTTCTTAAGATCGGCTTTCTTGAGCAGAATTTGGATATCACTCACCTTCGACGAGGTCTTGGACTTGGTGACGGTAAAGTCAATGTAGTTCCGTTCGCCGAGAGTTCGCAGGGCAGCCAGTTCCTTGGCGTTGGTGGCGATGAGAACGCTATGACCATCCAGATCGCCCGTGGCGCGCTTGAGATCGGCAACCGTTTTCTCCAATTCGGTTTTTGTTGCCGCCACATCGGTTTTCACGTTGCTCACTTCGCTGCCCACCGCGGAGATTTTGGTGTCGGCAGCTTCCTTGGCCTGCGAGATGTCCGCCTGCAGTTCCTGCTTGGCTTGCTGCTGCGCGGCCTGCAACTGCGACTTGGCTTCATCCACTTTCTTCAGCGCTTCGTCTTTGGCTGCACCGGCTGCCTGGGCCGCTTGACGCCGCGCTCTTTCCAATTGCTCCTTCAACTCGTCCACCCTGCGGCTATTGGTGCGCGTGTTGAGCGAGGAAGCTTCCACCAGTTTGTCGAGCTGCGCTTGCATAGTGGTGTTGGTGTTGGTTAGATCCTTTTTGACGTGATCCAACTGCATGTATAGATAAACTACCGCGCCCAATAACGCAATCACCGCCCCGAATAAAATCGGAATCTTCATGCCCGTTCCGCTCTCGGGAGCGGGCGGAGGTGGTGGTGGCGGATAATACGGTGTCTGGTAGGCGGGCGGGGGTGGTGGCGCAGCACTCGGTGGAGGAGGAGGCTGAGCTGAGGGAACTGTAGGCGCCTCGCCGCCGCGTGGGCTCGGGTTCGGGAAGATCGACATAATACTCCTAGTTGAGTAGGTTAGCAGGAAATCTAATCATTTAGAAGTGGCATCTTCCAGGTTCGTTTCAACTTTCTGCCGTAACGCCCTTAGGGCGCGCAAAGTCCAAGTACTCCTGCTTTGGTACTCCTGGTTCAAAACACCGCCGGCAGCGCGCTTCATACGAACCCGCGGCGCCCACCACGATCAATTCCGAGGATTCCACCAGCCTCTGCGTGTGCTTGGCGGGATTGCCGCATCGCACGCAGATGGCGAGCGTTTTGGTGATGGATTCGGCCAGCGTCAGAAGGTCCGGCATCGGTGGAAAGGGCCGGCCCATGTAGTCCGTGTCCAAACCAGCCACGATCACTTGTTTGCCGCTGTCGGCCAACTGATTCGCAATCTCCACCAGCTCCTGTCCGAAGAAATTGGCCTCGTCAATGCCTATGACCTGCGTCCGCCAATCCAGCCGGCTCATCACTTCCGAGACCCGCGTGATGGCTTCTGACTTCATACGCATGTCGGTATGGGAGACGATTTCGTCGTCCGAATAACGATTGTCGATGATTGGCTTGAACACCTGCACCCGCTTGCGAGCAATCATGGCGCGGCGCAACCGCCGCATCAACTCCTCGCTCTTGCCCGAGAACATAGGCCCACAGATAGCTTCAATCCATCCAAGATTGCCGGAAACAAAATCCATAAGAAAACCGTTGTTCAGTTGCTCAGTTATTCAGTTGATCGGTTAGAACAAGAACGGAACAACCGAACAACCGAATAACCGAACAACTGCGGCGAGCCACCTCGCCGCATCTTATCATGGGTGAGTGGTTGCCGAACATCGAATTATCGTGCCCGAGAAGCTGGATCACGCCGGTCCCGAGGAGGCTCTCGAGAATCTTCAGGATCTAGTGCGCGTGAACAAATACTTTGGTGGGTATGCCACATTGCGGCGGATCATCGGCGAATTCGTGCGTCCGGATGATCGTTTTTCAGTTCTAGACATTGGCGCTGCATCGGGCGATATGGGCGTGGCGCTGCGCCGCAGTTATCCGCATGCCACCGTCACCTCGCTCGACCGCAAGCCGGATCATCTGCGCCACGCCGCGCTTCCCAAGCTGGTGGGCGACGCGTTCCGGTTGCCGTTTGCCGAGGGCAGTTTCGATTTCGTTTTTTCATCATTTTTTCTGCATCATTTTTCTGACGACGAGATCGTGCGTTTGCTGGCCAGTTTCGGCTCCGTAGCCCGTCGCGCCGTTTTAGCGATTGACTTGGAACGTGGACCATTGGCGTATCACTTCATGCCGGCCACGCGCTGGCTGTTTGGCTGGCACGACATCTCGATGCACGATGGTCCGGTTTCCGTGCAGGCGGCTTTTAAGCGCGAGGAATTGGAGTCCCTGGCGCGAAAAGCTGGATTGAGCAAAGCACGCGTCTCAACGCATCGTCCTTGGGCGCGCTTGTCGCTAATCGCTCCGCTTTAAGCTTGTAGTGCACGCCCTTGTGCGCGCGCCATACCAATTCTCGGGTTGGCATAATAAGGATTGCCTCGAATTCTTTGCATCCTCCTCGCGGCAGTACTCTGTTCCTGTGAGCGCTATCCCGACAGTTATCCGCCTCCCGAACAACGGCATCCCGTGGAAGGCGCGAATCCGGATCCGTCCACAATGTTGGTCGAAATGTCCAGTCCGGACGCTGCCTGGCATTTCGTCAAAGATGTCGAGCCGGGCGTGCCTGGCGATCAGTGGCGCTGGACAAAACAGAACCCTACTTTGAAAATTCTGGCGGTGACCACTCAAAATCTGAAGCTTAGCGTGGACTTCAGTCTGTGGGATGGCGCTTTCCGGCAAACCGGACCCGTGGAGATCATTTTCTTAGTGAACGGCCGAACGCTGGATAAAATCCGTTATACTTCGTCTGGCGCAAAGCATTTTGAAAAGCCCATCCCTCCCGACTGGCTGACCACCGATGTGGAATCCATTGTCTCAATGAACATCAATAAGCTCTACACCGCGCCCCAGGACGGCGTGAAGTTCGGTTTCATCCTATCGAGGATCGGGTTCGTGCGGTAATGCGGGTGGTTCTTGCGATATTGTTCGGCGCCGGGTTCACCCTAGCCACGGCGTGGTCCATCGGGGCAATTCTTCTGCGCAAGCTTCGCCTGGCGCTCTACCGCATGGAGGAGCGGCTGTTCGCGTTCATGCTGGGGTCGGCCTGCCTCAGCGCGGTCATGTTCGCTCTGTCAGCTTTGCATCTGGTGCGCCGAGGCGTTCTGCTGGCTCTCGGGATTCTCGCGATGGGCTACGCTTTCTACTCCGGAGCGCACCGCTCCAAAGGCCATGCGTTTCCCGCCATGCCGAAACGATGGACGTTGGTTTTTGCGCTGGCATTCGGCTTTTTCACAGTGCTGTATTTCTTCAATGCCCTCGCGCCCGAGATCAGTCCGGATGGCATGGCCTATCACTTGGGCGAAGTGACAAAGTACGCCCGCGCTCACGGATTCGTACGCATCACAACGAATCTTTACGGCAATCTTTCGCAAGGCCTCGAGCTGTTGTTCCTGCATGCGTTCCTGTTCGGCAAACACTCGGCGGCGGCTCTGGTGCACTATGCTTTTCTGCTGTGCCTGACCTTCCTGATGCTCTCTTATGGCCGCCGCATTGGACACCCGGGCGTGGGCGTAGCTGGCGCGATATTCCTGTACGCCGCTCCAGTAGTTGGAATCGACGGAACCATTGCCTACAACGACGTGGCTGTCGCCGCGATCGCCTTCGCGCTTTTTTATCTGCTGCAGATCTGGGATCAGGAACGCGGCCCGAATCTACTGGTGCCCATCGGAATTCTGACGGGTTTCGCGTTCGCCACCAAGTACACGGCGTTCGTGGCTGTTCCCTACGCACTGGGTTTTATCGCCTGGAAACAGTGGAGATCCCGCCAGGCTATGTTTCGCCCGGTGCTCGCCACCGCGGCGCTGGCATTGGTCTTCATTGCGCCCTGGTTGCTCAAGAACTGGATCTGGGTGGACAATCCTTTCTCGCCATTTGCCAATCGCCTGTTTCCGAATCCCTACGTGCACATCGCGTTTGAAGAGGACTATCGCAAAATGGAACAGACCTACGGTCTCACCAACCGCTGGGAGATTCCTCTTCAAGTGACCGTCAAGGGCGATTTGCTGGCCGGATTTTTCGGACCACTGTTCCTGCTGACGCCTTTCGCGCTCCTGGCCCTGCGCCAGCGCGCCGGACGTCAACTTTGGCTGGCGGCGCTGGTCTTCGGGCTGCCATTCTATGCGAATGTAGGAGCCCGCTTCCTGATTCCGGCTGCCCCATTTGTCTCGCTGGCGCTGGCCTTGACGTTCGCCAATGTGGAGACTCTGCTGCTGGTGCTGACTCTGGCCCACGCCATCAGCTGTTGGCCGCGCGTGGAGAAACGCTACTGTGGATCCACGGCATGGTGCTTGCGGGGAATTCCATACAAGGCGGCCTTACGGATTGAGCCGGAGGATGCGTTCATTAGCCGGCGCGTCCAACAATATAATGAAGCACGGCTGATCGACCGCCTGGTTCCTGCCGGCGAAAGAGTCTTTGCGTTCAGTCAGGTAAGCGATTCTTACACGTCACATGAGATCCTGGTCGGCTTTCAGGCAGCCTTCAACGAGACTTCGCGAGATATTCTGTGGACGCCCATCTTCGACAGCTTTCAGCCCACTCGCATGCTCACGTTTCGGTTTTCACCCCGAAATCTGCGCGCGGTTCGTGTGGTTCAGACCGAGCGGGCCAAACAAGTAATGTGGAGCGTGTCCGAGCTGCGCGTGTTCGACGGCGCGGACGAGCTGCCCCGCGCACCCGAATGGCGGTTACGCGCGCATCCCAATCCGTGGGATGTGCAAATGGCTTTCGACAACAGCCCCGTCACGCGCTGGCGAAGCTGGCAGGTAGCCGAGCCGGGGATGTTCGTTCAAGTGGATTTCGGCCATTCGCAAAAACTGGACGCGGTGGTGGTGGAGAGCTCGGACGAGGGCTACCAGACAAAAATCAAGTTGGAAGGCTTGGACCCGCAGGGTAAGTGGGCAAGCATTTTAGATCAACCTGTGGAAACATCCCATCCCACGCGAGTGAATCTACGGCGCGCCGCGTCGGCGGAATTAAAAGCGCGCGGCATCCATTACATGCTGGTGGAGAACAGCGACATCCGGTCTGAAGATTTCCAGATTTATACCAGCTTGTGGGGAATGAAATGTATCGGCCAGTGGAAGTCGATTGCCTGGCTGTATCACATCGAGTAGGGTTGGCCAATGCCTGACTATTTTCTAGGCGTCGACGGTGGTCAATCCAGCACTTACGCACTGATCGGCGATGCGAGCGGCCGCGTGCTGGGGGCTGGCCGCGGCGGTCCGTCGAATCATGTTGCCGCATCGGAGGGAAGAGCCAAGTTCACCAGCGCCATCCAAAGCTGCCTGACCGCCGCGTGCGCCAATGCCGGCCTGGACGCCCGAATCATACGGTTCACCTCAGCCTGCCTCGGCTTCAGCGGGGGGCCTGCGGATAAAGAAGCCATACTCCAGGAAATCTTGCGGAGCGATCGAACCCTAGTAACGCACGACGCTCTGATTGCCCTATCCGGCGCCACTGCAGGCGAGCCGGGATTGATCACTATCGCCGGTACCGGATCCATCGCGTTTGGCCGCAATGCTTCCGGAAAAACGGCACGTGCCGGAGGTTGGGGGTACGTTTTCGGAGACGAGGGCGGTGGGTTCTATATCGTGCGGCAAGCTTTGCGCTCGGCACTCAAATTGGAAGAGGGCTGGGGCGATCCGACGTCCCTGCGCGCGGCATTTTTGGATGCGACCGGCGCCCGGGATGTCAACGACCTGCTGCATCGCTTCTATACTCCCGAGTTCCCGAGGCCGCACATCGCCGCATTCGCAAAGCTGGTGGACGATGCGGCGGAGAATGGCGACGCGGTGGCGCGCAAGATCTTAAACGATGCCGCGCGCGAGCTAGCGGCCCTCGCCCGCGCAGTCCGCAGCCAATTGTTCGAACCAGGCGAACCCGCCAGCGTTGCATATATAGGAGGAGTATTTCGTAGCCGTACGGTCCTCGAAAGATTCAGCGCCGTGGCCGGAGGAGAGGCAGGAAACCGCGTCGGCCCTCCGCTCCACGGCCCAGCCGCCGGTGCGCTGCTTGAAGCCTACCGCGCGGCGGGCGTGCAGTCGACGCCGAAAGATGTCCCCGAGGAGAAGTAGCGTGCGCGGCTCGGTTACTTCAAGCCAAACCGCGTTAACCTATGAATTTGTCACTCAACTCACTCTTATGCGCACTCTTCCCTATTTCGCGGCTTTAACTGCCCTCTCATCAATCCTGTCGGCACAAGTCGATGTCCTCACTGCCAACTACGATAACAATCGCACCAACGCCAACCTCGGCGAGTTCGTGCTCAATAAGAGCAACGTCAACTCAAAACAGTTCGGCAAACTCTACTCGTTGGCTGTAGACGCCCAGGTGTATGCCCAACCTCTCTACGTGCGCGGCATGAACGTAGCCGGCGGAGTTCACAATGTTCTGTACGTGGCCACTATGAACAACAGCGTCTATGCGTTCGATGCCGACGCAGCCTCTAGCACTGCACCCATCTGGCAGCGCAACTTCGGCGAAGGGGTGGACCCCAACGAGTTTTCTACAACCGGCTCGCCCTACACCGATATCTTGAACGAGATCGGCATTCTTGGAACGCCGGTGATCGATCCGGCCAGTAGTACGCTGTACGTGGTTCACTACACCTTCACCTTCAACGGAACCGGAAACACATACGCTTACTATCTGCACGCGCTTGACCTTGTCACCGGAGCCGAAAAATTCAATGGTCCGGTTCTGATCCAGGCCACCGTTCCTGGTACCGGCTGGGCCGGCCTCGAAAACCCGCCCAATAGTCAGCTGCCGTTTAACGCGGGTCAACATCTGCAGCGGCCGGGATTGCTGCTGTTGAACGGGACTGTGTATGTGGCCTTCGGCTCCCACGGTGATATAGCGCCGTGGCATGGATGGTTGATCGGTTATGACGCGTCCACTCTCCAGCAGACGTCGGTGTTCAATACATCGGCGAATAATGCCGCGGGCAATTCCATCTGGCAAGGTGGACGAGGGTTGGCCGCTGATTCTGCCGGCAACATTTATTGCACCACCGGCAACGGCACCACCGATGATGTCGCGTCTTGGGGTGAATCCGTCCTACGCCTGACCACCAACGGTGGACTCAATTTGGCGGACTATTTCACTCCCGCCGAGTGGAATGCTCTCAATAACAACGACACGGACACGGGATCCAGCGGCCCTGTTCTGATACCAGGAACCAATCTTCTGTACGCGATCGGCAAAGAAGGCGAGCTGTTTCTGCTGGACCAGGCTAATCTCGGCCACCAGGTGCCCATGAACACCCAAGTGGTGCAAAGTTTCCAGGCGGCCGACCCGACGCTGACACTCGCTGAACAGGAGAACGAATTTCTGGTGTTCAACACCGCGTTATGGGACAACATCGAGGGCCAGATCTTTTATGTGTGGCCGTTCGGGAAATCCTTGCTTTCCTACCGAATGCAGAACGGCGTGTTTCAGGCGACGCCCTACTCCACCAACGCAACCGCGACGAATGGCTTACCCTTTCCCGGCATGACCGTATCGGCCTACGGCAGCCTTGCCAACACCGGCATCCTGTGGGTCACCTCCGTTGGTGCCGGAAGCTTGCCGGCAGCCGGAACCTTGCACGCATTCGACGCCACGGATCTTTCGACGGAACTGTGGAATTCCGATATGGAGAGCGCTCGCGATAGCCTGGGCAGCTTCACCAAATTCGCCAACCCAACTGTCGCCAACGGCAAGGTGTTCACTCCCACCGCTTCCCAGGAAATCTTAGTCTATGGCTTGTTGCCGGATGTGCCCGGCATTGCATCGGTGGTGAATGCCGCCAGTTACGCGAGTGGCGCGGTGGCTCCGGGTGAGTTGGTCACGATTTTCGGAAACAGCATTGGACCGTCATCGTCCACGCTGGCCAGCGTGAGTGCCGCGAGCGGCGCCGTGCCCACCACGCTGGGCGACGTTCAAGTGACCTTTGGCGGCACACCGGCTCCGCTGCTCTACGGCTCAACCGGTCAAATCAACGCTGTGGTTCCGTTCGAAGTGGCGGGACAATCCGCGGTACAGATGGCCATCACCGGCCCCAACGGCCAAGGCTTCAGCACCACATTGCCCGTAGCCGCGGCGAATCCTTCCATCTTTTCGGCCAACGCGTCGGGCACGGGCCAGGGCGCAATTTTGAACAATGCGGATCTCTCGAAGAATTCGCCGTCCAATCCCGCCGCCCGCGGATCGGTAGTGGTGCTTTTTGCCACGGGAACTGGCGTTCTGAAACCTGCGGCTGCGGATGGTGTGCTGACTCCGACGGCGAATCCTCCCTTGATCGCGCAGCCGGTCACGGTGACCATCGGCGGCCAGAGCGCGACCGTTCTGTACCAGGGCGGGGCGCCGCAACTGGTCGCGGGAGTAAGCCAAATCGATGTGCAGGTCCCGGCCGGCGTCACGCCAGGGTCTGCGGTTCCCGTCACGATTACGGTGGGTGGAGTGCCGTCCCTAAATACGGTTACGATGGCCGTGAAGTAAGCTCTCCTACGGCTGATTGACGAACATCTGCTGCTGCGCCGATTCTTCCCTCCGTCTGAGGGCGCTCAACTTATTCAATCCGTCGACGTAAGCGCGGGCACTGGCTTCAATCACGTCGGTGGAAGCGCCGCGTCCCACCACCTTGGTTTCGCCCTGCTGCAGTTGGACCGTGGCCTCGCCCAGCGCCTCCGTCCCGCTAGTGACGGAGCGTATGTCATAGCTGATCAACCGCGCGGGATTATTGGTGGCCGCGCTGATCGCCTTATATACAGCGTCCACCGGACCATCGCCGATGGATGCGGCTTTCCGCGTTTCGGTTTCTCCGGATTGTCCCGGGACGCGCAGGCACACCGTAGCCGTCGGAATTGTTGAGGTGCCGCTGTCGATATGCAAATACTCGATGCGATAGGCTTCCTCGGCGGGGTGCAGTTCGTCATGCACAATTGCGATCAAATCTTCGTCGTACACTTCCTGCTTCTTGTCCGCGACCAGTAGAAAGCGCTGATAAGCTTGATCCAGTTCCTCCTTACTGAGGTTGTACCTGAGTTTTTCCAACCGGTCGCGCAAGCCGGCCCGGCCCGTCCGAGCGGTCAACACCACGTGGCTTTTCTCGAAACCAACATCCTCCGGCAGCATGATCTCGTACGTTTGGCGATCCTTCAAGACGCCATCCACGTGAATTCCCGAGCTATGGGCGAACGCATTCGATCCCACTACGGCTTTATTGGGCGGTACGGGGATACCTAACATGTCGGCCACCATGCGGCTGGTGCGGCGGAACTCGTGAGCCTCAATCGCGGTATCCAATCCGAAATAATCGCGGCGCGTGCGCAGTGCCATCACGATCTCTTCGAGTGACGCGTTGCCGGCCCGTTCGCCGATGCCATTGATGGTCCCCTCCACCTGACGCGCGCCATTTTGGATGCCGGCGAGGCTGTTCGAAACAGCTAGTCCGAGATCGTCATGGCAATGGACGCTCACGGTAACGCGATCGATGTTGGGCACCCTGGCGCGGACTTCGCGAATTAGATTTCCATATTGCTCGGGTACCGTATATCCCGTAGTGTCCGGGATGTTCACCACGGTAGCGCCGGCCGAGATTACGGCTTCGATCATCTCGCACAGATAATCAAGATCGGAGCGTCCGGCGTCCTCCGTGTAGAACTGAACGTCATCCACGTAGCTCTTGGCAAGCTGCACCGCTTCAACGGCCAATCGCAGGATAGTGACGCGTTTCTCAGCCAGCGTGCGGCCGTAGCGCTCATCGCGGAATTTGCCCATCACGTGGATATCCGAAGCCCCGATTCCGGTGTGGATGCGCGGCCGCCGCGCTTTGGCGAGCGCTTTGCCGCAGGCGTGGATATCTTCAACTACCACGCGCGAGAGGGCGCAGATAATGGGCCCGTCGATCTCCTCGGCGATTTGGCGGACGGCCTCGAAATCCTCGGGCGAGGAGTTCGGATACCCAGCCTCAATGATGTCCACATTGAGACGCGAGAGCTGTCGCGCCAGAATGATCTTCTCGCGGCTACCCAGCCGCGTACCCGCCGCCTGCTCGCCATCTCTCAACGTGGTATCGAATACAGCAACTTTGTTCGACAACATCGGGAATCTCCTCTGCAAATAAAAAGGCCACCTAGCGGTTACCCCGCCGGTGGCCTTCTCAAGTCGATTTGAGTCAGCCTCAGGCGGGGCCGGTAAGCAGGCCCAGCGCGCGGAGGCTAAGTTTCAGAATGCTGGAAGCAACAGACAACGCGCGACTCGTACGCGACAGCATTCGTAAGGGCCATCATACATCAGAGCCTGGGTATTGCACAACGCGTTCGGGCACTTCCTAAGACTGGTGATGCTCCGAGTCTGCCTCGCGCTTACCCGGATTATCTGCAATCGCGCGCTCCGAGCGACGCCAATCTCCAGTGCACCCGGCCGAACTGACCGCCTGAATTTTTCCACCCGCGTTTCCGACGCTCTGTTATCCTCTTCCGTATGCGCCCTAACCTGCTAGCTCCCTCCGCTCTCATTCTGGCTGCAATGTCTCAATTCGTCTCCGCCCAGGCGCCTACCTCGGTGGCCTCGCGTGTAGCCGCCCAGAATGCCCTTTTTGACGACGCGTGGCAGGCCAACCTCAAGATGAATCCCATCCTGGCGACTGCCGTTGGCGACTACCGCTACAACGACCAACTCGGCGACTATTCACTCGCCGCCCCCGCGATGCGCCACCAGCGTGACCTTAGCGAACTTGCCCGCATCAAGGCCATCGATCCTTCCGGCTTCCCCGAGCAGGACCTGATCTCCCACGACCTTTTCCTCCGCCAGCTTCAAGAGCGCGTCGAGGACTACGACCTCAAAGAGTTCGAGATGCCCCTCAGTGCATCCGGTGGCGGCGGTGGCATCCATGCCAACCTCGCTGACCTCCCGCTTTCCATGCCATTCGACTCCGTCAAGCACTACGAGGACTACATCTCTCGCCTCCACCAGATCCCTCGGGCCTTCCTCCAGACCGAGGAAGTCCTCCGCGCCGGAGTGAACGATCACCTCGTCCCCGTCCGATTCATCGCCGAAAAGATTCCCGGCCAGGCTGAAGGTGTGATCGCCTCCAACCCCTTCATCCTTCCGCTCACGAGATTCCCTGCCAGCTTCTCCGACGCCGAAAAGAATCGCCTCACCGAACAGATCACCTCAACTGTCAACAACGAGGTTTTTCCTGCCTACAAGCAGTTCGCCGCCTTCATCACCACAGACTACATCCCCCACGCCCGAACCGCGCTCTCCGTCAATTCCCTTGGCGGCGGCAAACGTCGTTACCAGACCACTCTTCGCCGCTTCACCACAACTGCCCTCACAGCCGCCCAGATCCACGAGATCGGCCTGAAAGAGGTCGATCGCATCACCACAGAAATGGCCGCCCTCGCCAAGGCCAACGGCTACCCGGACCTCACCACCTTTCGCGATCACATCGAAAACGACCCCAAGTATCGTGCCGTCTCCGCTGAAGCCATCGTCGAAGACTTCCGCAAGTACATCGCCCAGATGCTGCCCCATCTGCCCGAGCTCTTCAATCTCCTGCCCAAGACCGCAGTCACCGTCGAGCCCATCCCTCCTTTCCAGGCCTCCGCCGCAACCCACTATCAGAGCGGAACCCCGGACGGAAAGCGTCCCGGCCGCGTCTCCGTTGCCGTCTCCGACCCCACCCACCGCAGCTACATCAATGACGAGGCTGTCGCGTATCATGAGGGGGTCCCTGGCCACCACCTCCAGATCACCATCGAGCAGTCCCTCGCCGGCCTTCCCGAGTTCCGCAAGCACGGCGGAAACTCTGCCTACACTGAGGGCTGGGGACTTTACGCCGAGCAACTTGGCAAGGAGATCGGCCTCTACCGGGACCCGGGTTCCGACTACGGCCGCCTCCGCTCGGAATTGTTCCGGGCGGTGCGTCTTGTTGTAGACACCGGCATTCACGAAATGGACTGGAGCCGCGATCAGGTGGTGGACTACATGCGCAAGTCCCATGCAGTCGACGAACCCACGATCCAGGCTGAGACAGACCGCTACATCTCCGGCCCCGGCCAAGCCTGCAGCTACAAGCTCGGCCAGCTCAAGATTCGCGAGCTACGTGAACGCGCCAGGCAGCAGTTAGGCACAAAGTTCGACCTCAAGACCTTCCATGACGAGATCCTCTCCGGCGGTGCCCTCCCGCTCGATGTCCTCGACGCTCGCGTCAACCGTTGGATCAAAGCCCAACTAGCCGCAGCTGCCAACTGACTTCAGTTCCTCCCCAGGTCTTGCCCAGAAACGTCTTGCTCAGGAGAGACGAAGCGCGGAAAGGTGTTATTGGCTCGGGCCGGGGGCACTACGAGGCCAATAACGCTGACTCGCCCGGCAAAGTCAAAATGTTCTGATGAACGACTTCAAATCGGAGGTTGTGAGGGTAGGGCCCGAGTCGGTCAATTCGAACGGAATGCCCGGGATGGCGCGACAATCGCACGCTTCCTCGAGCGGGACCTCTTGGTTCAGTAAAGCCGACCTTCCATGGTCGTGCGACCGCCCGCGGTCAGCAGTTCAACGTGGTAATCGTTCGACGAATCGCTCTCAACAGATCCTAAGGAGTCAGTCGGATAGAGCGATGAGGGGCCGATTGCAAACGGCCTGGGTGTATGCATGCTATACATCAGTGCTTGTTCTCATATCAGAACTGTTGCGCGGACGAGAACCAGAGAAAAACAGGAAAATGAAAATCGGACTTCTAGCCCGGGCCACTTGGGATCACGCGTCCGCTGGGACGAAGTGTTGCAGCCCGGATACCAACGTTGCAGCCGTAGCTGGATTACCCTGGTCCGGCGGCTGCGGCGCTATGCCAGCAGGCGATTCGAATCAAAAGTTGGTGGGCATAGTCACGGACCGTGACCTCTGCGTCGCGCTTGGCACAAGGGACCGCTGTCTCCCGGAGCTTGGCGCCGGGCAGGCGATGTCGCGCAGCGTTGCTGTCTGTAGATTCAGAGTCCGTCGATGAATGCCCGCGACAAAAGTACGGTGAAGCGCTTGCGCGATGGAATCGCTCAACTGAAGCGTGAGAAATCTCAACTGCTGCAGTGGATCGCCGCCGCGCCCGTCGGCTTTGCGCTTCTCGATCATAATTTGCGATTTGTCCGCATCAACGTAGCTCTGAGGGTCATGGACGGTCACTTGGCAAACGAGCATATCGGCCGGCCACTCCGAGAAGTGATGCCTGAGGAGGCTTCTGCCCTAGAACCATTGTGCCGCGATGTCCTTCGGGACCAGATGCCAATTCTCAACGTTCAGATCAGCGGTGTTCCGGTGAACGGAAGCACCAAGGCACGAGTTTGTTTGGCAAGTCTTTACGCCGTTCATCCGGACGGTAAGACGTGGAACGTCGGGCTCATCATCAGGGACGTCAGCTCGTACAAATTGGAGACGATCGGACAGTTCAGTTCCCTCATGGCGGAGGAATTTAACACAGTTTTGTCCGCCGTTGCCGGGAGCTTCAACGTAACGATGGACGGTCTGCCAGAGACTCATCCTGTTTTCACCGGGCTCAAGAAGGCACTGCGATCCAGCGAGGAAGGCACAGTGTTGATCCGTCGCCTGCTGGCCCTCGCCGGGAAAGGCGCGCCTCTCCTGACCGGCCGCGAGCAGCAGATCTTGCAGCTGATTGCGGACGGCAAGAGTTCCCAACAGGCTGCAACAGCTCTCAGAATAAGCTTCAAGACCGTGACCGCACATCGCTCCGCTATTATGACCAAACTTGGCGCTCATGAGGCGGCCAGCTTGATGCGGCACGCCATCCGGCAGGGTTTGATTCAGCCTTGACGGGGGTGTAGTAAACCTTGACGACAACGGGTAAACATCCTATGCGCGCCTAAATCAGCGCGCACCATTTCTCTCCTGGTGTGTATCCACAAAGGCTTTTGCCAGAGGCACATCCGCGTGTCGATACGTTCTACCGGCTCTTTCGCGCCAGTGCGATTTCCCCTGGTCAAACGACCGATAGCGCGCTAGCTCCGGTTATGCGACAAAAAATGGACGGTTGTGTGTGCCACGAATGAGCTCCGCGAAAAAATGCGAGAAGCCAGCGGATGATCCCCCCGGATCAGAGGAGCGCTCCGGAAGCCCGAAACGGTCGCCGGACTCGGCTCGAAGTGCTTCCGGGCGCAGGATCAAAAAACTGACTAATTATCCACCAGCAGGCCTAATAAGCAATCATCCCGGGACTAATAGATATGATCCGCTGCCGGGATGTCTGTAAGTCAGGTGGTGCCCGGAGTTGAAGCGCATCCACAGCGAGTTTTAGAGGTAACCAGCTAGGGGGCTGGCTTAATGCAAAATGACCGGAACGAAGATGAGGCGCTTCTACCGACGTTGACATACGAAAGCGCGTGGATCAAAGCCAACATCGCACTCGAACTAACACTTCTCGAAGCCGCCCGGCACCACCCTTTGTGGCTATCGTTGGCTGAAAAATGACACAGGACCAAGCAGCCCGCATACAGCAGGAGATTTTGCCAGCTTTTGGAAGCGTGCCCAATGGCGAACCATTCCTGACGTATGGGATATGGGTGCTGCCATTTAAGCGTGGCGGGGCTGGGTCGGAAGTCTTCCTTGTCGACAGGCAAATTATCTCCGAGTCCGATTACAGGAAAGCCAAACAAGAGGCAGCTGACAAACTTAAACAAATGATAGCTGGACCGGAGATCCGCTAAAGTCGGGATTGGCGATACCTCGCGAGTCAACTCAGCTTTTCAGGCACTACCCGAGTTCCCCGGCGATTGGAAGCGGGGATCGCGGATCATGTTTGGGATCTAGCGGAAGTGCTCGGGATGCCTACGGCGCACAGGGCAAGTACGCGCAGGCTGAAGCGCTCCTCAGCCAGGCCCTGGAGATCGAGCGGCGCGTGTCGGGCCCCGAGCATCCGGCCACTCTTAACACGCTTTCGGGTTTTGCATCCATGTACCAGCGACAGAGCAAATACGCCTTGGCGGAGACGTATGCCGCGCAGGCACTGGCGGGGCGACGGCACGCGTTGGGCACCCGGATACGATGGCATCGGCGGCCGATCTGGCACTGGCCTACCTCTCTCAGGGTTAGTTCACCGAAAGCGAGCCCCTCGCGCGCGAAGCCATGGAGTTTGATCGCAAGAGGCAGCCGGATGATTGGCGAGGATTCCGGGCAGAAAGCCTGCTGGGCGCCAGGTCAAAGCAACTACTCTCGTGTGCCGCTGTACTAATCTAATATGGAACGCATCGGGAAAACGTAGATAGGCGACGTGGTAACTCGTCTGAATGGATGGAGGTCGCGCGTTTACCGCTCTTGGAGAAATGCAATGATTCGCTCTGTCTTACCGGCAATGGCCATATATTCGCTGGCTGCCACTCTCTTTGCTGCCGAGCCTGCACTCTTCTATCTTCACGATGGCGACCGCGTGGTTTTCTACGGAGACAGTATTACCGATCAGCGCCTTTATACGCTCTACACGGAACTCTACGCGCTGACGCGTTACCCGTCGCTCAACGTTTCCTTCGTCCACTCAGGTTGGGGAGGCGATCGTGTCACGGGAGGAGGCGGCGGACCGGTCGATCTGCGTTTGAAACGCGATGTTGTCGGCTACCAGCCCACCGTCGTCACTATTATGCTGGGGATGAACGACGGCGGATACACCAAACATAAGCCGGAGAATGACGACGCATTCAGAACCGGATTCCAACACATTGTGGAGTCGCTAAGGCAGCAGATTCCTGGGCTTCGGATCACGGCTATCAAGCCGTCACCTTTTGACGATGTCACGCGCCCGTTCACGATCCCTCCGGATGGCTACAACGCGATCCTCGTGAGTTACGGCGCCTGGATTGATACCTACGCCAAAGAAGCCAAGATCGATGTGGCGGACTTGAATAGCGGTGTGGTGCAAGTGGTGCGGAACGCCGACTTGGCCGACCGGACCAACGCGGGGAAGATTATTCCCGACCGCGTCCACCCAGGTCCCGCTGGACACTTGATCATGGCGGAACAACTTTTGAAAAGTTGGAACGCGCGGGCGGTGGTGAGCGCTGTCACGATCGACGCCGGCGCCGGCGCTGCACCCCAGGTGACTCGGGAAGAGTACGCACACATCACTGGTCTCGCGGCCGAAGGAGGGTTGCGCTGGAGGGAGACCGAACAATCTTTGCCGCTTCCGCTGGCGCCAATGACGGAGGCGGACGACACCGGAGTGATCGCGCTCGCTCTCAAGAACTCCGATATTTGGACTGCACTGAACGAGGAAACGCTGCGGGTGACCGGGCTTCGGTCAGGCCACTATATATTACGCATCGACGGAATGGGAGCAGGGGAGTTTTCGAACACTGTGCTTCAGGAAGGTATCAACCTGGCGATGTATCATACGCCGATGACCGAACAGTCGATGCAGGTGCTCAAGCTGACCACCGTGCATACTCAGATCCATAACCTCCGGTGGCGCAACGTCCAGGTTCCGCTACAGGAAACGCCGCAGCCTACAATCGAGAGCGCACTGGCTGCGATGGACAAGGCAGAAACAGATATCGTGCAGCTACAGCGTGAGACTGCAAAGCCGAAGGCACATGAGTTTGAGCTGGTGGCTGTGCCCCGTCAATAAGTGGTATCGCCGATCTCGTACACTGGTCAGGTGTACCGTCGAATCCTGCTGCTTCTGATCCTGGTTTTTGCGCTTCTCGCTCGGGACGTGCATTCTTCCTGCGCCAATTGCGCTGCCTGGAACAAGCCGCACGCGGCCTTCCGAATCTATGGCAATACTTACTACGTCGGTACTGACGGTCTGAGCTCCGTTCTGATCACCTCCGGCACAGGCCATGTTCTCATCGACGGCGCGCTTCCGGAGTCGGCACCACTGATCGTTGCCAACATCCGTTCGCTGGGATTTCGGATCGAAGATGTCAAGCTCATCGTAAACTCGCACGTCCATTTCGATCATGCTGGCGGCATTGCCGACCTGCAGAGGCTCAGCGGGGCCCGGGTTGCCGCAAGCCAGTGGACGGCGGATGTCATGAAAAAAGGCGCAGTCCCGCGCGACGACCCGCAGTATGGCACCATCGCTCCAATCGCCCGTATCGCGCGAGTAGAAACATTTAAGGACGGCGATGCCCTGAGCGCGGGGGCCGTCACGGTTACCGCGCATCTTACCCCCGGTCACACGCCCGGCGGCACAAGTTGGACTTGGCAAGCGTGCGAAAACGGCCACTGCCTGAATTTGGTTTATGCCGATAGCTTGTCACCCGTTGCGGCCGACGGCTTCCGGTTCAGTCGCAGAAAAGAATATCCGAACACCGAAGACTTCGAGCTGAGCTTTTCGTTTCTCGAAAGTACACCTTGCGATATCCTCATCACGCCGCACCCGGATGCCTCTGGCCTCTGGAATCGTTTGGAGCAACGCAGCGCCAGGCCGGATGCTTTCGTTGACCCAACGGCCTGCCGCGTTCTCGCCGAAACGTCACGGGAACAGCTAAAGAAGCGTCTGGCAACAGAGAGCGCGAATAAGTAGGGCCTGGTCCGCTATGAATCAACCATCGAGCACTATCCAAGCGGGAGCGTGGTCGCTCGCGTTTTCCTCTCCGCGAACCCATCGGTCTACACCCCCGTGCACGAGTCGCTCGCGCAGTGTTGGAGAGAGAAGGAAATGATCCAGCCGCATCCCCTTATCTAAAGGCCACCGATTACGCTTGTAATCCCAGAACGTCCAGAGCGGCCCCTCGGGTTGCAGTTTTCGCAGCGCGTCCGTCCAACCCTGAGCTAGCAGCCGAGCATACGCCTGGCGACTCTTAGGTTGAATCAATGCGTTGTCATCCAGAGATCGCGTTGGATATATATCTTGTACAGTTGGTACGACGTTGTAATCCCCGGCCAAGACGACGGGCACGCCGGCCTTCATAAGCTCCGCGCCGTGCTCGATTAAACGTTCGAACCAAGCCAATTTGTAATCGAACTTCGGGCCGGGTTGAGGGTTTCCGTTCGGCAGATAGATGGAAGTGATCAGCACGCCATTTACAGCCGCCTCGATATAGCGTGCCTGGTGATCGTTAGGATTCCCAGGCAAGCTGGATCGCGTCAGCACCGGATCGCACTCCCGTGCCAGGATCGCTACGCCGTTCCAGGAACGTTCGCCTAGCCAGACTCCGCCATAGCCGAGGGCACGCAGGGCATTTGCTGGAAATGCGTGCTGCTCTACCTTGAGCTCCTGGAGGCAAACGACGTCGGGCTGTGCTCTTGTGAGCCACGCCAAGAGATTGTGCAGACGCTTGTTGACGTTGTTGATGTTGAAAGTGGCGATCTTCAATGGCCCGGCCTCACGCGAAAAGACTATTGTGGCCAGACCCGAGTATCACACTGCAAGTATTTCGTCGGGTAGGAGGCGTTTTGAGGATGAAGCTTACCCATCGGTCATGATCCTCACAATACTCACAATACTCAAAATTGCGGGCTTGCCAATCGCATGCACTTTTGTGTTGACGAATCTCGAAGAGAGGTCAGCGGCCACCGGCTGGCGTGGCTTTTCGCGCGAAGCGGTTGGGGAAATAGAAATCGTCTGTTCGACTAAGCAGGAATTATTGGTCCGGCCATAAAAGCATCCGGAACAGAGACACGCCTACGTCCACAATGTGGCACATAAACAATCAGCCGACAAAGCCGACAAACCTTGCGGGAGATTTGTAAACATTGCGGCGTCAGCGAGTATGCATGTGCATCTGAGGTTAACATCGAGTCAGCGGTGTAACCGGATAAGATCGTGGCAGGCACCGCCATCGAAGGTGCAATCCTCGCCCGAGAGTTACGATGTAGCGGGCGCATTGAACATTGAAGAGGGTCTCTACGTATGACCATCATGCTTCTACCGGTACACATCATCGCAGGCGGACTGGCGATAATCTTGGGCGGTGTGGCGCTAGCGGCCTCGAAAGGGGCGACGCTACATCGGCGAAGCGGCCTGCTGTTCGTCTATGCGATGCTCACTATGGGAATCAGCGGGTCGATCCTGGCGATGCGCCAGAGTCTGACGAGCCCGAATGTATTGGGCGGCTTCATGTCGGCCTACTTCGTGATCACCGCCCTGACCACTGTCCGGCCTGTCTCGGCCTGGACCCGGAGGCTGAATTCGGTAGCTCTAGTGGTGGTGATCGGCCTCACGCTGATCGAGATCGGTCTGGGGTTCAAGGCGCTCGCCAGTCCTGGCGGCACGATCAACGGCGTCCCGTTTTTCATGCCGTTCTTTCTTGCGGTGGTCACGACATTGGCTGCCGCCGGTGATCTTCGCATGATGCGGTCGGGAGCGTTACGAGCCGCTCCCCGGCTGGCGCGGCACCTGTGGCGCATGTGCTTCGCGCTGTTTATTGCGGCCGGATCGTTTTTCTCTATCCGCGAGCGCGTCGCAAAGGTCCTTCCCGAGCCATTTACGACCCCTACGATGCGCGCCCTTCCCGTAGCGTTGGTGTTTGTGGCGATGTTCTATTGGCTGTGGCGTGTCCGTGCCCGGCGCATGTTAGCGCAGGCGCGATAAACACGGATTCCCGTAGCGGCGAATTTGCGGCGGTCTCCACGTCGGGCTCAACGGGCGAGGCGAAGAACGCGCTGAGCAAGGGCGGTGTTTACCGAGGACGTTATGATGGTCCCATGCAGTCGATTGAGATCGACCCTGAGCTGAATCGCCGTGCTCTCGCGGAAGCCGCCGAACTGTACCCAGACTTCGCCGAGCAGGCCTCGCACGTCATAGCGCGACCGCTTTCGCAAGGATTCGCGTGGCAACTCGTGTGGAAGGGTGCGCCGCCAGCCGGGCAACAAGCGTGGGAGTTTCAAAACGCAGCAATCCGGGCGTACAAAAGACTGGCGAGCATCAGGGAGTAGTGCGATCTTCCTCCCCCGGGCAGCCTCGTACTCCGTCTCGGAATGGCGTGAGAGGAACAAGTGGATAACTTTCGAGTAGGCAGTCATTCAGGACTTAGCCGTCGGCCGGTGACAATACCATTCACCTCGGCGGTTTGGCTACTTATCCGTCCAACTGGGGATTTCGGCGAAGCGGAACACTAAATCCGGGATGAATCCGAACGGCATTCCGGAGTGATCCCGAACACCATCGGAGCATAGCGACGCTGGCAGCTCGATTCGTCCGAAGCGCAGCGAAGGAAGAAGCTGCTGGCGGAGTAAGGGGTGCGGGAAAGGGATAGCCCTTGCCCCCGCCCAGTGCTGCGATTCGCAGTTGACTGGGTTCGATCAATACTATGCCGTTGATCACGACCTAACCGATCAACTTCCCAGATCGCGATTTCTGCCCTCGCAGAGTGGTCGGCAGCATGAGAGTGCAGGGATCAGTCCACTGCCGAAAGTAGCGCCTATTGGCTTACGGCCTGCTTCCGGGCGAAGCGCAGACGATAGGCTGTAGGTGTGGTCCGGAATGCTTGTCGAAAGTGGTGTCTAAGGGTGACGGCGGAATGCATGCCTACCAATTCCGCGACTCGATCCACCGGATGATCCGTAGTCTCGAGTAACTGTTGGGCCGCCCCAAGCCTTTGCCGCGTTAGCCACAAGTGGGGAGTTGTGCCGGTCTCTTCTCGAAAGCGCCGAGCGAAGTTGCGCGCTGACATGTTGGCTTGCCTGGCAAGCGCGCCAACGGTGAGTTCCTGGTCTATATGACTGACAGACCAGTTAAGCAGTTTTGAGAACCTATCTTCGGAACCCATATGGCGCAGCGGCGCAGCGGCAACATACTGTGATTGGTCGCCATCGCGGTGCGGCGAAACCACAAGACGTCTTGCTACCTGGTTGGAAATCGCCGCGCCAAAGTCCTTTCTGACAATGTGGAGACACAAGTCAATACCCGCCGCGCTGCCTGCCGATGTCATCACTGTGCCTTCGTCCACATAAAGAACATCGGGATCGACTCGGATGAGGGGGTATTGCGCGGCGAGGCGGTCCGCATGGTGCCAGTGCGTCGTGGCGCGCTTTCCGTCGAGCAACCCAGCGGCAGCCAATACAAAAGCTCCGGAACAGATAGAAACGATGCGAGCGCCCCTGCTGTGCGCCCGCTGAATGGCTTTAACCAGCTCCGCGGGTGGCAATTCCCTGCCTGAGTTCTTCCATCCAGGGATGACAACTGTGTCCGCCCGGCGTAAGGCCGAGAGTCCAGCACGCGGCTGGACCGTAATGCCGCCGAGCGCGCGAACCGGCCCGGACTCTAGCGAACAGACCTGAAAGGTGTACCAGGAGTCTGTCGTCAGCTCTGGCCGCTTCAGCGCGAAGATCTCAGCCACAACCCCAAACTCGAAAGTACAAAGACCGTCATAGGCAACAGCAACAACCCGATGGTGTAAAGCCCGAGGCATTGGCCGTATTTTAGCGCATGTTGGCATTTCTGCCTATCACGGAAACTGGCTACGTTGCCCCACACTAGACCTATGACAAGCCAATCAACCACGAAGTCGGCCGTCACGGAATTTCCGCCGGCTGATCCTTCACAAGCTAAAGCTCACTTTGACAGCCTGCTCGCCTACGAAACCGACTGCTGGGATGTCCATCATGCACTAGAAACGGGTGAGCCCGACTTCGTCCTTCTCGATGTCCGCAGTCCGGAGTGTTTCCGAAAGGGTCACGTTCCAGGAGCGGTTAATCTTCCTCACGGAAAGTTGGTTGAACGCAACCTCCAGCAGTATCCGCCGGAAACTCTGTTCGTAGTGTACTGCACAGGTACGCACTGCAATGGCGCTGACAAAGGGGCCCGACGCCTAGCGTCCTTGGGCAGGTACGTTAAGAAGATGATCGGCGGAATCGAAGGCTGGAAAGAGGATGGATTTTCTCTGACGTCAGAGTGACGTTGATCTCCTTCCGCATCCGTCCCGATCCTGATCGTTTGCGTGAGGTTATCCGCTTTGCTTGCCCCGATTCTTGCGCATCGAAACGGTGCCATTGTGATGCCGACCGCGAACAGAAATAGCCGCAAGCGGTTTGAACGTGACCGATCGGGTACGAAAACGCAACGGGAGCTCTTCACCCGATGTTTTGGGATGGACGGGGCGTCCGACGCTGGAAACGAGATGGGAGGGGCTGGCGGACTCACGGTCGGCGGGAGTCCGTCAGCCTTTGGTTTCGGTATCTGGCCGCCCCCGTATTTTTCTTTATTGCCGGTGTAACGGTACCCTGCTTTTCATCACTAACAGCCGAACGGTTTGCGCTGGTCGAATGCCAGCGACTCGAACTCGTGTCTCGCAAAGGATAAACTTGTCTTCCCCAGCTTACTCGCTCACTTGCAACGGCGCGCACCCAGCGCTACACTACCCGGAGCGTCGCCAGCGAGAAACCGTGGAGCGTTACACCTTCGATCAGGACTACGTGGAACGGCTCGCGGGGGGTGATGCCGAGATTGGGCGCCACTTCGCCGCGTATTTCGGTGAGTTGCTCTTGATCAAATTGCGCTCCCGCTTGCGAAGTCAACAAGCAGTCGCAGATCTCCGGCAGGAGACCTTTGTCCGCGTGTTTCGTGCTCTCCGAAAGAAAGATGCGATTCGCTATCCCGAACGTCTAGGAGGCTTTGTCAACTCGGTCTGTGAGAACGTGCTGCTTGAATTCTTTCGTTCCGGCAAGGCTACTGTCCAGATCCAGGAGGATGTTTCCGAACCGGTGGATCGGTCCAGCAGCGTTGAATCGGAGCTGATCACGGAAGAAAGCGCTCAATTGGTGCAGAAGATATTGTCAGAACTATCGGAGGGCGACCGCAAGATCATTCGTGGTGTTTTCCTGGAGGAACGGAATAAAGATCAACTGTGCGAGGAGTTAAAGATTGACCGCAACAACCTCCGAGTGCGTGTCCACCGCGCATTAGCGCGATTTCGTTCGTCTTATAAGGACAAGGAAGAGCTCGCGCGCGGAGCCGCGGGCGGATCTGGAGGGCCACTTCATGGATCACAAATTCGCTGAAACATCTGGGGTTGCAGATCGCTATTTGATGAACGAGCTCGCCGCCGAAGAGCGCGCCGAGTTTGAAGCCCACTATTTCGATTGTGCCGATTGCGCCGATCGTGTCAGCAAGGGGGCGACCTTCATTGACACCGCCAAAGAAGTCATGCGGACACAAAAAGTCCATGCAGCTGCTTCAGAGGGTCGCGCCGGCTGGAAGCGAAGCGGCTGGTTCGCGTGGTTGACGCCAGCAGCACTCGCCCCATCGCTCGCGGCGCTGGTGCTGGCGCTCGTGGTGGGATATCAGAACTTCGTTACCATTCCCGCTTTCGAAAGGCCGCAGCTTCTTTCGTCCAATGTCATTGCGTCCCTCACCAGGGAAGAAGCGCCAGTCATTACCATCGATAGGCGGCTTCCCCACTTTAATCTGAATGTTATGGTAGATTCTCCAGGCGTTTATTCGAACTACATCTGCCAATTCACGAACGAGAAAGGGGACCGGATTCTAGCACTGGAAACCGGCCCACGCGATGTCTCTTCTTTTACGCTTTCTTTCCTGCTGCGGCCGGCACAATTCCCCTCGGGAGGTTACGAACTCACTGTTCGTCCTCAGCCTGACACCGGGGCGTTTCGGCGCTATACTTTCATAGTCCGCAGCGGAGACCAAAAATGAAAACACAGGGAGTTGAGAAGCGCTTCTTTTTCCATGCAAACGCAGTCGCCCTGGCTGGGCACGTCCGCCGGCCGGACGACTTCTTCATCCCAGCCGTGGCCAGCGCTGGTCTTCCAGTGACAGGTGGAGTGGGAGAAGGCGTAGGCAAGCGCGCGAGTTTTGGCGACCTGCTCTCTTATCGAAGCGCCTCCTCAAAAGTTTCCGGCGATTTCGAGGATAGCAGCAAAGCGGCAGAGTTCACGCATGGTAACCACGGCAAGAATGGACTGTCGACGGTAACGTCGGCTGAAAGCCGCGTGAGTGGACTAAAGGTGACCAACGGCGCGCGAACGTTGGAGATCGATTCGCTCGAAGCAAAGATGGAGGCCTTTTCCGATCGCCGGGGGTCCACGGAATTTAGATCCTTGTCGGCGAAGTTTCAAGGCGTCCGCGTGGACGGTACCGGACTTAAGATCTCGACTCACTGCGAGGTTTTCACCGAATACACTACACGACAGAAACTGCTCCAGGCATTCGCCAAGAATCGGAAGTTTCGAGACTCCTACGCTTCGTTTTTCTTCACTCAAGAACCACTGAACCCTCCCGAGCAGAGCCTCTCTCAAACCCAGCCGATCGTTTATGGCACAATTGTCTCGAATCTGGTATGGGAAGGATCGACTCCCAAGAGTGCGCTCATCGCAGGCAACAGCGTCAAGATCCAAGATTTGGGCTCCATCTATTTCGGTGAGATTTTGATAGAAGAAAGCTCCCGGCGCCTCACGCTGGTACGCTTGCAACTAGGATCTCCCAGCGGCGGCGATGTCTCACTGGTTGATATACAAACGAACGGATCGACTTGGCCCCCACGCTCCTAACACTTTCCTTGTTCTACTTCTCGCCTTCGTTCTGAGTTCTTCCTGTTCGCCGGTTCGAGACTTGAAGGTCAAGACCGGCGATCCCGAGGCTTCCTTCGCTAGCATTCGATTCGAAAGCCAACGTGGCAATTTCTCCAGGGCGCGAGCCGAGGCGCAGCGTTGTTATGATGCATGGCAATCGCGCCCGGAAACGAAGTGGCATTGGAAATTCAAGCTGCTTGATGCCGAGATGTTATTGCTGAACGGCGAGACGCGGCAGGCCAGCGCCTTGCTGCGTGAGGTGCCCCCGGCGGAGTATGCCGAGTTAGAGCCTCGCTTTGTAATGTTACAGGGCTATGTGGCTTTTCGGGAAGGACGAGATGCGGACGCTCTGGCCCTGTTGACACGTTCCGCCAAGGCCGCGCACCTCCGCTCGGACTACGAGTTGGAAGCCGATTGCCAATTGTTGATCGCCGCCTATGCTCCTCCTGAACACGCGGCAGAAGCAGAGAGAGTCATCGGCGGAATTCTCGAACTGGGCAAGGCGCACAACCTCCGGTACCAGATGGCGGCAGCTCTTCTCAATCTTGGAGTGTTGCGGATTCACCAATCGAAATTTGCAGTGGCTATCTCTGACTTTGAGCAGTCCGGGCAAGCCGCAAAACAATCGGGCGCCACGCTTCTTTATTCCATGAGTGTGGGAAATCTTGCCTCGTGTTACTACAACCTCGGTGATTTCGACAAAGCGATGGAACTGCGGAAGCAGGCCATCGCGATTCAAGAACCGGCGGGCCTCACAACGCCGCTGCGAGACAGCTATCTCGAACTCGGATCGAGTCAATTACTGCAGGGCCAGACGCGGGAGGCGATCGAGAGCATGCGCCGGGCGCTGGCCCTAGCCAGCGAGGAGGACACTCCTGGTACCTATTCGTTGATTGCTAGCAATCTCGCCTCTGCATTGGAGACGATAGGGGCGCTAGATGAGGCGGAACTGTACACCGAGCGCGCGATCGCGGCAAACAAGGGACGGGATCCAGATGCGAGAATCGCCCTGCTCCTCGACCAGGCGGCGATTGCGGAGCATCGAGGACAACACGAAACCGCACTCCGAACTTATCAGACAGCCCTCGCGGCCAGCAAAGGAAATCCTTCCGTGGAGTGGTCTGCCAACGCAGCAATTGCGTCCATCTATGCTGGACGGAACGATAGCGAGAGCAGCATCCTTGCCCGTAGGTACTTTGAGTCCGCGCTGCGCACCATTGAAGCCAGCCGCGCTGAACAGCTGCAGAGCAAATATAAGATCACGTTCTTGTCCCGCTTGATCCATTTCTATCAAGAATATGTCGAGTTTCTCCTGCGCCAAGGTGATAGCGCGGAAGCTTTGCTGGTGGCCGATTCCAGCCGGGCCAGCGTCCTGACCAACGACATTATTGGTCTCAATGCGCGGCAGAATCGCGGCCTCATATCTCGTATTCAGAACGTAGCGCGTCGCACCAAAGCGACGTTTCTGTTTTACTTTCTTGCGCCCACGCATTCCTGCCTGTGGGTGATCACCCAGCACGAGCTGAGAACGGTGCCCTTGCCGAGCGAGGAAGAAATTGGAGATTTGATTCGGTCGTACCGGCATCTCATAGAGGAAGAGAAAACGGATACGCTTGGGTCCAAGAGCTCTCTTCCGGTGCGGCTCTTTCAATCGCTTGTGGCGCCGGCACTGCCTTGGGTTACGCCAAATGGCGCGGTGGTGATCGTTCCGGACGGCGCGCTGCACGGTCTGAATTTTGAAACGCTGGTAGTAGCCAGCCCCACGCCCCACTACTGGATTCAGGACGTGACGATCTCGATTGCGCCCTCACTCAATATTCTGACTCTAAAAGCGGGGCCCAAGAAAACAGGCGATCCTTCGCTCCTGATCATCGGCGACCCGCAACCGGCCAGTGTGGAATTCTCGCGGCTGCCGAATGCGCGTGCTGAAATAGACCAGGTCCGCGGCCATTTCAGAGGGACTCAAACTCGCGTGCTGCGAGGGCCCGACGCGGTGCCGGCCGCTTACCGCGCATCTCAGCCCCAGCGCTTTTCCACGGTCCATATTGCGG
>JBEKJJ010000013.1:0-58164 GCA_050011295.1 Bryobacteraceae bacterium | reverse complement strand
AACACCGGCGCGATCTTACTCTACGAACGCATGGGCTTCCACAAGACGCGTGTTTTTTCGGCCTACGTCTGGGAAGGTTTTTGAAGAGGCACTGGCAGAGACAGCCCGGCGCCCCTTCGAATCTGCAGTTCCCGATGACGCGCTACTTGATCGATTCGAGGCTACTCCGCCAGGCGTTGTAGAACACAATTCCGAGCAGCACCGCTAGGAATGCGATATCGACGACGGTCAGGGTCTTGCCCCAATAATCGATCTTCTCGAGCTTGCGGGCAACTGTCACCTGTTCGGAGATAACCGGCGCCTCGGCATCCGCCAGATGCACATAGCTGTCTTCATTGCGCGCTGAGAATTTCCGAAAGAGGGCCAGCATGATTACCGCAATTGTGAGTACGGCCCAGGTAATCCATAGAGTCAGCATAACTTATAACCTCCCTTCAAAGTTTCCTGCCTTTTAAAGTTTCCAGCTACTTCTTCGGCTCGCAGCCCTCCAGCGAGTGGTTGTGCTCACCGTAACACTTGCCAACCTCATTTAAATCCTTCTTGCCTTGAGCGACATGGCAATAGGTGCAGGCCTTTTTTTCCTTCTTGGTGTACTCGGTCTTCCCGAAAGACGAAGACGTCACCATCAACCCACCCAGCAGAACTAGCGAGGGAACTGCAATCTTAAGCATCCATTTCGACATTGCGTTTTCAGGCTCCGTGTCCAATCTTGCAATTTGGAAACCGTTCGCCTGACGCTTCCCAGCGGAGTAAATGTGTTTATTTTTATTAGTTTCTGGGCATTGTGGCATCAGCTTGCCCCGGTTTGGGATTGGAAGGGTGGGTGAAAACCCACAGTCAGCGCTCCAATCGGGAGTACAATGGAGGTGTCTTAGCAGACCGAGAGGTCGACCGTGCCCTATCTTCCCGCCGAGTGGCAACGGCCAGAGATCCTGGAATCGATCTTTGACCAGCTTTCCGACGCCCTGTTCGTTTATGACAAGCGTCTCTCGATTGTTGGTGTAAACCGATCCGCCCAGTCGCTGTTCGGCATGACGGCTGAGGAAATGATCGGCAAGCACTGTCAAGAGGTGTTTCGCTGCACCAGTTGCGAACCCGGCTGCGGGGTCTTGCAGGGCCTGGAAGCCTCGGCCTGTGTGCCGAATGGAACCGTCAGCCTGCACATGGCGAACGGCCGGGAGCGCCTGGTGGTATTTCGAACCGTTCAGTTACTGGACGGAGCCGGAGCCCTGGAAGGCGTGGTGGCAACAGTAAAGGACATCACCGAAGAAGCTGAGCCGGCCAAACGCCAGATCATCGCCGAATCACAAGCCTTGCGCGACCTGTTGTCCTTTGTCCGGCGCGTGGCTGTCAGTGAGGCAACCTCTATCCTGATTGAGGGCGAAAACGGCACCGGAAAGGATCTGATCGCCAAGACGCTGCACTATCAAAGTATGCGCCAGGCGGAGCCATTCCTGGCCATCAATTGCGCCGCAATCCCGGAAACGCTGCTCGAAAGCGAATTGTTCGGCTACGAGAAGGGCGCGTTCACCGATGCCCGGGCCCAGAAGCGAGGCCTGTTCGAGCTGGCCGACAAGGGCTCTCTGTTTCTGGATGAGATCGCCGAGATTCCGTTCTCGCTGCAAGCCAAACTGCTGCGCGTGCTGGAAGATCAGTGCTTCCGGCGGTTGGGAGGGCTCGAGGATATTCGGATTGATGTCCGGATTATTGCCGCCACCAACAAAAACCTGCATGAGGCTGTGCGGGAAGGCGCGTTCCGGCAGGATCTTTACTATCGTTTGAATGTGATCCAATTGACGGTTCCACCGCTTCGGGAACGGAGGGAGGATATTCTACCGTTGGCCCGCCACTTTATCACGCATTACAACGCCAAGTTCAAGCGGCAGATCGACGGCTTGGCGCAGGATGCCGAGAATCTGCTGCTGAACCACGAATGGCCGGGGAATGTGCGCGAGCTTCGAAACGCAATTGAACGCGCCATGATCATGGAAGACAGTTCTGTGCTGCGCGCCTCGAGCTTACCCATCGCGTTACGCGGCGAGGAATGGAAGGAAATGAGTTTCGCGGCATCAGCGGCGGGCGCCGAGACGAACGATCTATCTCTGGCGGACCAGGAGCGTAGGCTGGTGGTGCAAGCGCTCGAAAATACCGAGGGCAACCAGACGCAAGCCGCGCGCTTGTTGAGCATCACGCGCGATACGCTGCGGTACAAGATGAAGAAGTTCAGCCTGCGGTAAGAATTGAGAATCCAGAAGCCAGAGTTCAGAATTCAGAAGAAGGAGGGCGCTACGCGCCATACCACATTCTGGCTCCTGGATTCTGGATTCCCTCTGAAATTCACGCCCGGTAACTGCCCAGCACTTTAATGTAATTGGCGCGCTCAAACGCGGCCGGCTCGGCCACGGCGGCTGCGTTCATCGATCCGCGCATCTGACGGATCGATTCGTATTCGTGCAGCTCCATCCATTCGATCACGCCGGCCTCGAGATCCCGCAGATAGCCGATGCCGTTCTTGAGCAGGGCGGAAGTTAGCATCACCACCTGTGCGCCCGCCATGACGCCCTTTAGCACGTCCTCGGCCGTGTGTACGCCGCCCGTAATCGCGAGCTCGCATTTGACGGTTCTTGAGAGAAGCGCCACCCAATGCAGCCGCAGACGAAGTTCGTCGGAAGTGCTCAAGTTCAGGTGCGGCGTGACTTGCAAGGCTTCCAAATCGAAGTCCGGCTGATAGAAGCGATTGAACAAAACCAAAGCATCCGCGCCTGCCCGGTCCAGACGGAAAGCCATGTTCGCCATCGACGTGAAAAAGGGCGCAAGCTTCACCGCTACGGGTATCCTGACTTTGCTTTTGATGGCTTCCACCAGGTCGCAATAGTTGGCCTCGATCTCGCGGCCTTCAATCTCGAGACTGGTCGGCAGAAAATAGATGTTCAGTTCCAGGGCGTCGGCGCCGGCTTGCTCAATCTCATGCGCGTAGCGAATCCAGCCTCCGGTGGAGACTCCGTTCAAGCTGCCGATAATGGGGATGCGGACGGCTTGCTTGGCTTTGCGGATGTGCTCGAGGTACGCATCTGGTCCCATGCCGTAGGAGGGCAATTCGGGAAAATAGCTTAGCGCTTCCGCGTAGCTCTCGGTTCCTTCGCTGAGCAGCCGGTCGAGCGAGTTTTCTTCGGCGGTGATCTGCTCCTCGAAAAGCGAGTGCAGCACCACTGCGGCCGCGCCAGAATCCTCCATCTTCCGCAGGTTGGCAAGATCTTTAGCAAGTGGCGATGCCGAGGCCACTAGCGGATTTCGCAGTTGCAATCCAAGGTATCCACTTGAGAGATCGGTCATTGGTGTGCTTCTCCATTGGAATAGGGCAGGTTGGCCCAATGTTCATAGATCTTCCAGCGCAGGTTCACGTCCTGTTGCGCTTCGGTCAGCAGCATCGCCGCAGTCTCCGGAGCACTGCGCACCAGCATGGTATAGCGGCCTTCGTTATAGACGTACTTTTCGAGCGGCAGCGAGGATGGCCGCGAGTCCAACTGGAACGGGTTGCGGCCCTCCGCCGCAAGAGCCGGATTATAGCGGTACAGAGGCCAATAGGCCGATTGCACAGCCGCTTTTTGCTGTTCCAGACCGTGCACCAAATCGTAGCCGTGCGCGATGCAGTGGGCATACGCGATGATCAGCGACGGACCGTCGTAGGCTTCGGCTTCTAAGAACGCTTTTACCGTTTGCGTATCATTGGCTCCTAAGGCCACGTGCGCCACGTATACGGTTCCGTATGTCATGGCCATCATCCCCAGGTCTTTCTTGGGGCCGCGTTTTCCGGCTGAGGCGAACTTCGCTACCGCGCCGCGGGGAGTGGATTTGGACATTTGTCCGCCCGTGTTCGAGTAGACTTCCGTATCCAGTACCAGGATCTTCACATTTCGACCGGAAGCGAAAACATGATCCAAGCCGCCGTAGCCGATGTCGTAGGCCCAACCATCGCCGCCTATCAACCAAACGCTCTTCCGCACCAGGGAGCCGGTGAGGGCTGCGAGATCGCGCAGTTCCGGATCATTCAGCGCACGGATGCGTTCGTCGAGCGCCGAAATCCGCCCGCGCTGTTCCTGGATACCCGCTTCTGTGGATTGATCCGCCGTGAGAATGGCTTGCGCCAGCTCCTCTCCGATCTTGGAGGTGTAACGTTGCAACAATTCCCTGACGAATTCCGCTTGTTTGTCGAGAGAGACACGCAGGCCCAAGCCGAATTCGGCGTTGTCTTCAAACAATGAATTGGACCAAGCCGGACCGCGGCCGTCCCGGTTCAAGGTATAAGGCGTAGTGGGCAGATTGCCACCATAAATGGACGAGCAGCCGGTGGCATTCGCGATCACGGTGCGATCGCCAAAAAGCTGCGTGAGCATTTTGATATACGGCGTCTCGCCGCATCCCGCGCAGGCGCCGGGGAATTCAAAAAGCGGCTGCAGCAACTGGACGTCCTTGACGTTGTGCATAGCCACGGTGCGCCGGTCCACTTCCGGAAGGCTCAGGAAGAAATCCCAGTTGCGGCGTTCCTGGTCGCGGATGGGCGCTTGCGGCGCCATGTTGATGGCCTTCTTTTTGGCTTCGCTCTTGCTTTTCGCCGGACAAACTTCCACGCACAATCCGCAACCGGTGCAATCCTCGGGAGCAACCTGCAGCATATAGCGCATTTGCTGGCGCTCCTTCCAACGAGCTACCGTGGAGCGGAAGCCTTCGGGCGCAGCCTCGAGCAGGGGCGGTTCACAAACTTTCGCGCGAATCACCGCATGCGGGCATACCATCACGCACTTGCCGCATTGAATGCAAATATCCTGCTCCCAAACCGGGATCTCCTGCGCCAGATTTCGCTTTTCCCACTTCGACGTCCCAGTGGGGTACGTTCCGTCCACAGGCATGGCGCTAACCGGTAAACTGTCTCCAGCGCCCGCCATGATGGTCCCTAGAACATGTTTCACAAATTCGGGAGCTTGATCGGATACCACCGGCGGCCGGTCAAAGGAACTGCTCACCAATTCCGGAATCTTCACTTCCGAGAGGTTAGCCAATGAATTGTCTACGGCGGCGTAGTTCCTCTCCACGACAGCTTGGCCTCGCTTGCCGTAGGTTTTTTCGATAGCGTGCTTGATGGCCGTGATGGCCTCTTCCCGCGGTAGGACGCCGCTCAGCGCAAAGAAACAAGTCTGCATCACGGTGTTGATGCGTCCGCCCATGCCGTTGTCTTTGGCTACTTTGTAGGCATCGATCACGTAAAGCCGCAGGTGTTTCTCCAGGATCTGGCGTTGCGCGGATTGCGGCAGATGATCCCACACCTCATCGGGACCAAACGGGCTGTTCAGGAGAAACGTGGAGCGCGGCTCCGCGACGTGGAGAACATCCATGCGTTCCAAAAAAGAAAACTGGTGGCAGGCCACAAAGCTGGCGTGATCGATGAGGTAACTGGCGCGGATGGGTTTGCGTCCGAAACGCAAATGCGAAATCGTCATTGCGCCCGATTTTTTCGAATCGTAGACAAAATATCCCTGCGCGTAGTTTTCGGTGTCTTCGCCGATGATCTTGATGGAGTTTTTGTTCGCTCCGACGGTCCCGTCCGCGCCCA
This sequence comes from Bryobacteraceae bacterium, assembly GCA_050011295.1. Lineage (GTDB taxonomy): Bacteria > Acidobacteriota > Terriglobia > Bryobacterales > Bryobacteraceae > Palsa-89. Next base: position 52,556 of record JBEKJJ010000013.1, on the reverse strand, counting down.
ATCCGTAAAAGACGGCGCGCACGGTTTGGGGATCTTCGGTAGAGAATCGAGCATCGTAGTCAATGCTTTTGTGCGAGACATCGTCGGTAATGCCCACCATGAAATGGTTGCGAGGATCGGGCTTTGAGAGCTCACCCAACACGCCCGCGGCCATGGCTGGGGTGAACTCTTTGCTGGCCAACCCGTATCGTCCGCCGATCACGCGCGGCCGCTGAGCGAAATTTCCGGCTTCCTGCAATGCTACGAGAACATCCTGATACAACGGCTCGCCGGAACTGCCCGGTTCCTTGGTGCGATCGAGCACAGCAATTGCTCGCACGGTTGGCGGCAAGGCATCCACAAACGCGCCCGCTGAAAACGGACGAAATAGATGGACGTTGACCAGCCCCACCTTTTCGCCTTTTTCCATGAGCGCCTGGACGCATTCTTCGGCGGCGAGAGCGCCCGAGCCCATCAGCACCAAAACACGCTCGGCGTCGGGAGCGCCGAAATAATCGAACAAGTGATACTGGCGGCCCGTCAGCGCGGCAAAACGGTCCATCGCGCGTTGCACGATGCCGGGAGCGGCATCGTAGAAAGGATTCACGGTTTCGCGGGCTTGAAAATATACGTCGGGATTTTGGGCGGTGCCGCGCAGAACGGGATGGTCCGGATTCAAGGAGCGCGCCCGATGCGCCCGCACCAGATCGTCCGAAATCATGGCGCGCATGTCTTCCACGGTGAGTTGCTCCACCTTGGCTACTTCGTGCGAAGTGCGGAAGCCGTCGAAGAAGTGCACGAAAGGCAGACGGGATTCAAGCGAGGCCGCATGCGCGATGAGAGCCATGTCCATAACGGCCTGCACCGAATGCGACCCGAGTAGCGCGAAGCCGGTTTGACGGACCGCCATGACGTCCTGGTGGTCGCCGAAGATGGATAATCCCTGGGCGGCTAACGCACGCGCCGCTACGTGAAAGACGGTGGGCGTAAGTTCACCCGCGATCTTGTACATATTAGGGATCATCAACAGCAATCCCTGCGATGACGTAAACGTGGTGGTCAGCGCGCCGCCTTGCAAGGCTCCGTGAACCGCTCCAGCCGCACCCCCTTCACTCTGCATCTCCACCACGGTGGGGACCGAACCCCATACATTCTTGCTTCCTTCGGCGGACCATTGGTCCGACCACTCTCCCATGGCTGAGGAAGGGGTAATGGGGTAGATCGCGATTACTTCGCTCAGATGGTGCGCGACGTAAGCCGCCGCCTCATTACCATCAATTGTCACTTGGGGACGTTTCACGGGTGTCATGCTGACTTCAATAGTGCACGCCAGCCACCGCACGTAAGTTATTGCAGGGACAGAGCGCTTCAGGAAAAATGGGGCATTTCACCCATTCCGATCATGTCGACGAAGCGCCTGGCAGCCTGCGCGGCGGTTGGATAGCGCCGCCTGTCCGCTAAAAGTGGGCATTCGGGCCGATTGACAATCGGCCGCAGCTTACCAAGCTGCCCCACCCATCGTAAGATATACAAAGACGCAAAGAGGGCCATGCCGGGCGAACCGCCGGATGTCTGCGATATTACCGCGCTACTCAGGCGCTGGGGCGAAGGTGACGCGAAAGCTTTAGCCGAAGTCGCCTCCGCCACCTACGGCGAGTTGCGCAGCATCGCCGCGGGCCTATTGCGGCGCGAGGGCGGAAATGAGACTCTTCAAACCACCGGCTTAGTGAACGAGCTGTATATCCGCCTGGCGCGCCAACAACGCGTCGAATTCCCAACCCGGCGTCACTTCTACGCGTTCACAGCGTTCCTGATGCGCCGGCTTCTGATCGATCAAGCCCGCGAGGCGGGAGCGGCCAAGCGACGCGGCCAGCAAGTTCCACTGCACGAAGAAATGGCGTGGGTGAACGCGGCCGGCGAAGAGGTGATCGAACTCGACAGGGCGCTCGAAGACCTCGCCTCGCTGGACGAGCGGAAAGCACGGGTGGTTGAGTTGCGGTGCTTTCTAGGCTGTACAAACGAGGAGACTGCCGAGGTTCTGAGCGTAAGCCGCGCAACCGTGGAACGTGAGCTCCATTTTGCCAAGACCTGGCTTTTTGCCCGCCTGCACCCGGAATAACCCGCTGGTTAAGATCGGCGGCGTGAGGTGTTTTCTGGTCTATCCCCGCGTTGTTTGTTGACGCCAAAAATAATGCGTCATTGGGATACATAAAGCGAGGAAAGACACATGATTCTCCATCGAACATATTGGCCGGCGAAGCTCCGCACGACGCTCGGTGCGGCTCTCGCCGTTGGCCTCGGAATTTTAGCCGTGGAAATACCGGCCAGCGCCGACACTGTGGCATTCGGAGTGTCCGGAGACATTAACGGATTTTCCAACACCATCACTAACTCGCAAGTTCTCTACGCCAGTACCCCTCTGGGCGGCGATAACAATGTGAACGGGTGCATTGTCGGCTTGTGCACTCTTCTAACAGACCCAACGGCGTCTCTAACCACTTCTCCGAATTCTTCGGCGCCGGGGCTGCTCGCCTATTCGACGAATCTCTCGGCTGATGGATCCAACGCAACGGTCAGTGGGAGTCTGGCGGCCGGCAACGCGAGAATCTCCTTGTCCTCGGTCCAGGGTTCCGTCGAAACCAACGTCAGCGGAGGCGTCACCATGGAAGACGGCGTAACATTCAACTTTGCCGGCGGCGGGACCAGGGACATCGGCTTCCAGTTGACGGTGGACGGTTCCATTACCGTCCCCACAGACGGCAGTTACGTTCAAAGCGTCCTGGCCAGTGTGGGAGCGGCGCAAGTGCAATGGGGCGCCGATTTCGTCAATTCTAACGGTGGGACTCCAGTAAGCTCGCTACTCCCGGGCACCGAGAATTGGGTGTCGTACACCGACCCCATTAACACGCCAACCCAGCTTGTTTTCAGCGGCTTGCTCGCTGTCACTAGCGGGCAGGATCTTGGGTTCTTGCTCCAGGACCAAATGAATTGCAACGCTGGAGCGGTCTGCGATTTCGGGGATCCGATTCAGTTTTCGCTCAATTTGCCCCAAGGCGTAACCTTCACCTCCGATTCCGGAGTGTTCCTGAGTGGCGTGCAGTCTACGCCCACTCCGGAGCCAAGGACCTGGGGATTCCTGGGAGCATATTTGCTCGCTCTGGGTCTGGCTGGCTGGAGAAAGCGGATGGCCGCAAATTAAGCGTCGCAGCTCAAGTATTGTCAATCATTGGCTCAGATATTCCGGGGCGTTGTATACTTTTGTTGATCCGCGCCCATGAATCGGCTGGAGCAGGTTCAAACGTTGTTTTTCGATGCGCTCGATCTTCCGCCGGAGGATCGGGCGCAGTGGCTTGAGACGCACTGCGTGGACGCTTCGATCCGCGAGGAGGCTGCCGTTCTTTTGAGCGCGCACGGGCGCATGAGCCAAGCGGAGAAGTCCCCAGACGGTCTGGCCGCGAACCGTTCCACCATCCCCACTGCCGCATTCGGCGCTTACCGGGCTGTTGCCGTGCTGGGACGCGGTGGCATGAGCGTGGTGTATCGCGCTGAACGCGCGGATGGCCAATTCGAGCAGACGGTGGCGTTGAAAGTGATGGCGGCGTACCTTACTGGCCCCGAGTTTCTGCACCGGTTCGAAATGGAGCGCCAGCTACTCGCGTCCCTGAATCACCACAACATCGCGCGCCTGCTGGATGGCGGCCTTTCATCGAACGGCGATCCGTTTCTGATCACCGAATATGTGGACGGGCAGACGGTGGACCGCTATTGCGACGAGCGCAAGCTCGGAGTGGAAGCTCGGCTGCGCATTTTTCTCCAAGTTTCGGACGCAGTGGACTGCGCGCATCGGAACCTGATTGTGCATCGCGATCTTAAACCCGGCAATATCCTGGTAAGCGCGGAAGGCGCCGTAAAACTGCTGGATTTCGGCACCGCGGGGTTGCTGGCAGCTCAATCCGACGTGACGGCCACGCGTGCGCGCATGCTGACGCCGCGCTACGCGAGCCCTGAGCAGCTGCGCGGCGAGCGGGTGAACATCACAACCGATATTTTTTCGCTGGGAGTGATCCTGTACGAGCTTTTGACCGGCTCGTGGCCGTTCGGCGATCCGAATTCAATTTTGCGGGAACTGGATCGCTCTCTGGGAGATGTGCCGGCGAAACCGCCGTCCACCGTCATCACGGAAGAAGCGGCCGGGAGCCGTTCGGTGACGCCAGAACAGCTCCGCCGCGTGCTGAGGGGCGATCTTTCGGCAATCGTGATGAAGGCGCTCGAGTACGATCCAGAGCGGCGCTATGAATCGGTGCGCGCGCTGGCAGCCGACGTGGAGAATTTCCTCAATGGGCGCCCGGTTGCTGCGCGAGCGCAAACGGCGTTGTATCGGACGCGAAAATTTCTTCGCCGCCGATGGCTCCCGGTGAGCGCCGCGGCCGTGTTCGTGATCGGGTTAGCCAGCGCCGCAGGGATTTCGTTTCATCAGGCCCGGGTCGCGCGCGCGGAGGCTCTAAAAGCCGAGAAGGTGAACGAATTTCTCAATGACATGCTGAGATCGCCGGCGCAATTGAGTTTCAACCCCAAAACATTCACCGTGGAGCAAATGCTGGAGTCGGCGGAAAGCCGTCTGCAGAAGGCTTGGAAAGGCGATGCGCTCACGGAGGCGACCCTCAGACGTAGCCTCGGCGTAGGATATATGAATACTTACCGCGATGACCGCGCCCGGCCTCAGTTGGAGAAGTCCCTGGCTATCTTTGAATCGCTGGGCGACCAGAAGGAGGTCGCGACTTCCCTCTTTGAATTGGCCAGTCTTGCCGAGCAAGAGGGCCACACGGAGCAAGCCGTCGAGCAGTACGAAAAGGTCTTAACCTTCGCAGAACGTCTTGGCAATAGGTCTCTGATTTTTCAGGCCAAGTTTAATTTGGCGTCCGACTTCTGGTTGTACATGTACCGGCGCAAGGCGGAAGCCCGTAGCCTGGCCAACGAGGCTGTCGCACTGGGTCTGCGCGACCCATCGATTCCCCGGACAGGGCTCGCCGAAGCTATGACGCTACTTGGCCTCATCCGGGCGGAAGATAATCTTACCGAAGGGGAGGCGATGTACCGGCGCGCTTTGGCGATTGGCCGGCAAGAAGACCCGGACGGGTTCTGGCAGGCAACCCCGCTGTATTTTTTGTCGCTCCTGGTCGCAGTGAGATCGCCTTCGGAGGCCGCCGAGATTGCGCACCAGCAGTACCTGGTAACCGATCGCAACCTGGGACCCGATCGTCCCGAAACTGCATCTGCGAAGCTGTCGTGGATGCGTCTCCGATCAAATTCCGGCGCTCCTCTGGAATCCGTCGCCACGGTTCTGGAAGCGATCGAGGTTGTTCGCAAGTATCCGCTGCAGAACATCAATCGGTGGACGGCCTTAAGCCACGGCGTTGTGCTCTTGATGCGGGCGCAGCGGTTCCAGGAGGCGGAAGCCCCGGCCAGGGAATTGTTGCCGATCCTGGATGCCAATCACGTACAAGAGAACGATCGGCGGCGCGGGCAATCGCTGTTGGGGCTGGGCACGATTTTGCATGAACAGCACAAGGATCGCGAGGCTGCCGACGTGCTGGAAAAGGCGGTTCTGATCCTCGAACCGGCGGGACCCCGCTATTCGGCAAAAGACGCCGCGCAAGCCAAGAAGCTCTTGAGCGAGGCGCGTTCGAGCCTGGCACCCCGCTAGCCGCCCATGGGTTCGGCGCGTTGTATACTTTTTTTGATCCGCGCCAATGAATCGACTGGAGAAGGTTCAAACGTTGTTTTTCGATGCGCTTGATCTTCCTCCGGAGGATCGGGCGCATTGGCTTGAGACTCACTGCCTGGACGCTTCGATCCGCGAGGAGGCTGCGGTTCTTTTGAGCGCGCACGGGCGCATAAGCCAGGCGGAAAAGTGAGCGTCGCGAGTTCCCGCAAAATTGAGGTCTCAACGCAATCGACGCAAAGTCGGGATGGTCTGGGCCCGCTACCGCGCCGAGACAGGTTGGCAGGCAAAACGTTCGCCCGCATTCCACCGAATCTATTGGCGCTCGACCACCAACACCGTAAAACTGCCCGGCTTCGGTTTCGGACGGCCGCCGCCGCTGCTCGACATCATCTCAGCCGCGGAGAGGAACAGGCGCTTGCTCTTCGGATCGAACGCCATGGTCTTGGCGCTCTTCTGGGTTTGAATATCGCCCACGGATTCGTATTCGTTCGGACTTTTTTGATGAACCACGGAAACTGTGCCGTCTCCGTTTGAAGCGAAGATCAGGTTGTTGTCCGCGTCGAAGGCGACAGCATCCACGCGCTCGCCGATGGGGAGCGTGGTGATCACTTTGCCGTTGTTTGCATCCATCACGGCCAACACTTTGCTCCGGCAGCCGATGAACAAACGCGAGTTTGCTGCATCGATTGCGAGACCTGTGGGAGTCTTGCATCCAGTGATCGGATATTTGTGCTTCACGGCCAGGCTCTCGGGATCAAAATTCACCACCTGAGCCGATTCCTCCAGATTCACGAACCCATTGCCTTTTCCATCTACCACGCCGGCTTCCGCGCCGCCGCCCAGCTTCACTTCGCCAATGACGGCTTCTTTCGCGGGATCAATGGCCGTGATCACTTCGCCATCGCCATGGCAGACCAGCACGCGCTTGGTGGTCGGATCGTAAAAGACGAAATCCGGATCCTTGGCTACGGGAATTTTCTTAATGGTCTTGAAAGTTGTCGTGTCGAAGACGGAGACCGTACCATCGCCGCCGTTGGTGACGAATCCGCGGTGCAGCTCTGGAACAATAGCCGCGCCATGTACGCCGGGCGTGGGCTCCACTTTCCCGAGCACTTTGCCGGAATCGGCGTCCAGGACATCCATTTCCGTTCCATGCGATACGTAAAGTCGATTCGCGGAGCTATCGAACACAATGTAATCGAAGCCGCTGTCGCCGGGCACCGGGTATCGCTTGGTTACTTTGAAGCCTGGGGCCTCGGCGGCGAAGCACGCGGCTGCGAGCAAAACGGACGCGGAAAGTCTGCCGATTTTCGAAATCATTCCGTTAGCATAACCGGCGAACCTGAAATTGCTCTTAAATTTTCTGCCTCAGCGTTCCAGCGAACTCCAGCGCACTCCGGCGCCGACGGTTCTGCTGTAGAACTCCCGCTGAATGGCCCAGATTGGGGTGCCCATATAGAACCCGAAAACCTCGTTCGTCAAGTTCTCGCCATAGAGCACCAACTTGAATCCTTTTGGCAACTGATAGGTGGCCTGACCATCGACTTGAAGATGACTGTATAGGTAAGTGTCCCCGTTCGGACCAGTGAGCCCCAGCGGCGCACCATCCTGGTAGTTATACGAGTAGATGCTGGCTCCGTTGTAGGTTAAGCCCACGCCGATGTAGAGTCTGCCACGGTTATAGTTCGGGTACAGATTCCAGTTATTGGGGGCTTGCCGCATGAGCGGCGGATGATCCGATCGTCCGGGAAGTCCAGATATGGCAGAGGTAGTCCAGGAGTAATTGCCGGAGAAGCCTAACCCTCCCAGGAATCCAGGCAAGAACGACCAGCGCTGTTGATAGGCGATCTCCCAGCCCCAAACATACGCGCTGCCCGCGTTGATGGGCTGAGTTTGGATGAAGCTTTCCGGAAAACCCGGGTACATCACATTGTCCGTCTGGTAGAGGGCGTAGGGATTTCGAATATCTTTGTAGAAGAGACCGGTGGTAAACAATCCCAAAGGTTTTAGATACTGCTCGAACATGAGGTCGTAGTTGTTGGAAAACGTGGATTTCAGATTGGGATTGCCGATGCTGCTGGTGTTCCGGCCGCCGGTCTCGCTGGCTATGGTTAGCGATAGATTAGGCGCCAGGTCGCCGAATTGCGGCCGGGCGATTCCTCTGCCATACGAAAGCCGGAGCGCGGAGTCGCTCCACAATCCCACGCGGAGTTCGGCACTGGGCATCGTATTCACGTACGTGAAGTTCTTCGTCAAGCTCGAAAGGCCGAGGAAATTCCCTTGATCGTCCTGTGAAAGCACGGGGGCGAATACATTTTCCGTCGTGCTTTCGAAACGGACGCCCGTGTTCAGCCGGAACCGGCCAAAGCTGATGGTGTTCATCACATATCCCGCGCCAATGCGCTCCACCAGGTTGTAATCCCCGCCGACGTTGTTTACCAGCGTCTGGATGGAGTTCACCGTGAAAGCGCTAGGGTCGCTGTTGTAAGCACTTTCAATCGAGTTGAAGTTGATGGCCGGCGGAGCCTTGTAGGCTCCGAAGTAGTAGTTGGTCACGGTCTCCTTCAGCGGGAACGAGCTGAGCGGAAATGCAGCGGTGTTGTTGGCGCCGTACGTGATGTCGTTATCTTCGGAGAATTTGTGTGCATTTCGAATCTTGCCGCCGATTTCGAAGGCCCCGGAGTGCCCGTTCCAGTTGTATTGCTTGACCCAGTTGGCGCCGGCTTGGAGGTTAACTTGCGGGCTATAGCTGTGATCGATGTCGAACTGTTGCAGCAGATATTGGGTCGGGTCGTAAATGTTGACACCGTTTTGAACGACAAATCTGGGCTCGTACGGATTGCTGAGATTCAAGCCGTACTGGACGGCATTCAGCGGAGAATTCGATGGCGGCAGGAACTGAGCGTTGCCGTATCCGTGTTGATCCTCCGCGGAACGTGAAGCCGAAATGTTCCAGCTAAAAGTGGAGCTTTGGAAATTATGCTGGCCTCCAGCTACCAGGCTTCCGATCACGTCGATGGGACGCCGAAGGTCGGCACTGTATGACGCGGTGCCGTCCATTCCACCTTGCGTGGGCGAGGTGGTGAAGCTGTTGATGGTAGGAGTGACCACCCATTTGTCGCCCCAGTTGTCGAAATGAGAATAGAGTCCGCGGATATAAATGCTGGAGCTGTCGCCCAACTTGTAGTCGAGGGCGCCGCTGAAACCATAGCGCGTGCGGTAATAGGTGTACAGGCGGATGTCCTCGGTTGGGACGGTGCCGAAGTACTGCGCGTTCGAGGCCGGACTACCGCAGTTCCCTGGAGAGCATTGTATGGCCGTGGGCGCAGGCTCGAGGTCATTGATGCCGCGGCCATTCCAGTCATACGAGCCTCCGAAAATGACGCCCAGGCGTTTGTCTTTGCCAAAGCGCTGGCTGAAGGTGCCAGTGAATGTGTCCATCCCGCGTCCGTTCTGAATGGGTGTGTACGCGCCCAAGCCGTACAACGAAATCATCGGCTGATCACCGGCGGTCTTGGTGCGTATGTTCACCGATCCGCCGATGCCGTCGGCGTCCATGTTTGCCAGCAGCGTCTTGTTGACCTCGACCGACTCCACCAGGTCCGACCCGATGGTATCGAGCTTGATCTGCCGCACGCCGGATTCGGGCGCCGGAACGTTTACGCCGTCGATGGTCACGTTGTTGTAGTAGGGCTGCGTTCCGCGAATCTGAACGTATTTTCCCTCGCCCTCATCCCGTTCCAGGCTGACGCCCGGAAGACGTCCGATGGCGTCCGCGACGTTGGAGTTGGGAAGGGCGGTGATGATCTCGGCCGGCATCACCTGAACAATATTCTCAGCCGTGCGTTCGCGATTGATGGCTTCCGCCTCCGCGCGCACCTCCGGGCTCTGTGCGGCTACCGTGATCGATGACGAGGTGGATGCTACCTGCATTTCCACTTCCGCGCGGGTGACTTGGCCGCCCGTCACTTTGATTTCTTTTGAGTAGGACGCCATTCCGACGTAGGAGATGCTCAACGTATAGGTCCCCGGCGGCACGTTGGCGATGATGAATTGACCAGTCTTATCGGACACCGTTTGCTTGCCGATTGGTTGCAGGTCCAAGCTGGCGCCTTGCAAGATTGCGTGGGCGGAATCCGTAATTAAACCAGTGATGACGCCCTTGCGTTCCTGCGCGTCGGCTGTCGTCAGCCACACAGTACAGGGAACGAGTATACATAGCGAGTTAAGAAACCAGCGCATCGATGTTCTCCAGTTCTTAAGTTTTCGAGAAGCGTCGAGAAGGTCTTAGTGTGGCAATAGGGGATGAAGCGAAATTGACAATTTCGTTACGAATGAATGACCAAATAATTTCATGTAATTTTCAGGTTGCTGGTGTAGATCGGCGAGTTCTCTCGCATGCATTTATAAGAATATTTCGCCGGCCCATTTGAATTTGAAGACTCAGTCCGAAATAGTTGCTGCAGCTTCAAAAGCGGTGACGTGAGCGGATCGGACCATCGGACGGCCCCCGAAATGGGTTTGGTAGGATCTAGAGTCTGGCCCAATCCGAATTCCGGGAACTGGGGCATTTCACCCACCTCCCCTGCTACTCCGTAAGAAATCAATAACTTACGGCGCTCCTTTTTGGCAACCCAGATGCACCTTATCCTGGCAAGGACATGTTTGCCTACCTTCAGAAGTGTGAACCACCATCCAATGACAAACGCTGGAAGATCATCGCAGCAACAATGCGAAAGCTGGGTAATGAGCGGCAGGCATTGATTGAAGCACTGCATTCCTACCAGCAGTCATTTGGATATCTCGACAAGCCAGGGCTGACCTATATCGCTGCATCGCTCAAGATTCCGCTGAGCCAAGTTTATGGCGCCGCGACATTTTATAACCACTTCACCATGAAGCCGCAGGGCGAGCATGCCTGCGTGGTGTGCACCGGCACGGCTTGCTACATCAAAGGCGCGGCCGATTTGCTGAAATCGATTTTCAGCGCGGAGGGAGTAAAGCCGGGTGAAACCACGCCCGACGGCCGCTTGAGCGTCCTGACGGCGCGTTGTTTTGGAGCATGTGGACTGGCTCCGGTAGTGGTTGTGGACGGCGACGTGGTGGGCCGCATCACAACCGACATTCTGGAGCAGCGTTTGCGAAAGGTGCTGGGACATGCTGGCTGAAGAGCTGAAGAATATCGCCACTCACGAACGCGAGACCAAGGCCGCGGTTGGGGCATGCGTAAATGTATGCGGCGCGGCCGGATGCCAATCATTGCAGAGCGACACGCTGGTCAAAGCGTTGGTGGAGGCCGCCGCGGCGCAAGGCTATGGCCCCGAAAGCTGCGTGGTCCGCAAGGTGGGTTGCCTGGGATTGTGCGGAGCGGGGCCCCTGGTGAGCGTTGAGCCGGCCGGCATCATCTATCAGCGAGTGCAGCCCTCGGATGCCTCCGATATCGTAAACGCGCTGCAAGGCCCTCCGGTAAAGAGGATCAATCTGGATTCGAGACTGCCCTTCTTCGCGCGGCAGCAGAGAATTGTCCTTGAGAATTCCGGGCGCATCGATCCCGAGCGGCTCGAAGATTACATTGCCGCCGACGGCTACCTGGCGCTGACCACCGTGCTGGCGGAAATGACTCCCTCCGATGTCATCGCTGAGATCGAAAAGAGCGGCTTGCGTGGGCGCGGCGGGGCCGGCTATCCCACGGGCCTGAAGTGGGGCACCGTGGCGAAAGCCATTGGATCGCCCAAGATGCTGGTTTGCAATGCCGACGAAGGTGATCCCGGTGCATTCATGGATCGCGCGGTGCTGGAAAGCGATCCGCATCGCGTGCTGGAGGGTATGGCGATTGCGGCTTACGCGGTGGGCGCAAGTGAAGGCTACATCTATGTTCGGGCAGAGTATCCGCTGGCAGTGGCGCGGCTGAAAACAGCCATCCGCCTGGCGGAACGGCAGGAGCTGCTGGGCAACGGGATTTGCGGGACGCAGTTCAACTTCCGCGTGGCGATCCGATTGGGTGCGGGCGCGTTCGTTTGCGGCGAAGAAACCGCACTGATGGCGTCCATCGAAGGCAAGCGCGGCACTCCACGGCCGCGTCCGCCTTATCCCGCCGCGTCGGGTTTGTGGGGCCATCCCACGCTGATCAATAACGTCGAAACCTTCGCCAACATCGCGCCCATCATTCGCCACGGCGGGGCTTGGTTCTCGGGGATCGGCACGGAACGCAGCAAAGGAACCAAAGTGTTCGCCCTGGCCGGCAGAATTACGAATACCGGGCTGATTGAGGTGCCCATGGGCATCACTCTGCGCGATATCGTTTTCGAGATCGGCGGCGGAGTTCCCGAAGGCCGCCGCCTCAAAGCGGTGCAGACGGGAGGTCCTTCAGGCGGATGCATTCCGGAAAGCTTCCTGGACACGCCGGTGGATTATGAAACGCTGACCAAGCTCGGCTCGATTATGGGCTCAGGCGGAATGATCGTGATGGACGATACTTCGTCGATGGTGGATGTGGCGCGCTATTTCATGGAGTTTTGCATGACGGAATCCTGCGGCAAATGCATCCCCTGCCGCGCCGGCACCGTGCAGATGTACAATCTGCTGGGCCGGTTTGTGGATCGCGTGGCAAAGCCCGCGGATCTGGCACAGCTCGAACAGCTCTGCGATCTGGTACGAAATACCAGCTTATGCGGTTTGGGACAATCGGCGCCGAATCCGGTCGCCAGCACTCTGCGCTATTTCCGGCCGGAGTATGAAGCGGCTTTCGCCACCGAAGGAGGGGAGTAAGATGCCGGCCCGTGTCGTCACCTTGCAGATCGATGGACGCGATGTCACCGCGCGCGATGACCAGATGCTGATCGAGGTTGCGCGCGAAAGTGACATCCGTATTCCGAAGCTGTGTTATGTATCTGGGCTCTCTAGCTACGGCGGCTGCCGGATGTGTCTAGTGGAAGTGGAGGGATCGAGCAAACTATTAGCCGCTTGCACCACCGCCGCTACCGAGGGGATGCAGGTGCGCACTGTCACTCCCCGGCTTACCGAGTACCGGCGCATGATCCTCGAAATGCTGTTCGCCGAGCGCAATCACGTGTGCAGCGTATGCGTGTCCAACGGCCACTGCGATTTGCAATGGCTGGCGCAGCATCTGGGTGTAGACCACATCCGATTCCCGTACATTTATCCGACCCTTCCCGTGGACGCCAGTCACGATCGTTTTGTGTTGGACCAGAATCGCTGCATCCTTTGCACGCGTTGTGTTCGGGTGTGCCAAGAGATTGAGGGCGCGCACACCTGGGACATCATGGGGCGCGGCGCTCAGAGCCTGGTGATCACTGACTTGGCGCAGCCTTGGGGTGAATCGGAGAGCTGCACCAGTTGCGGAAAGTGCGTCCAGGTATGTCCCACGGGCGCGTTGAGCGAAAAAGGCCGCTCGGTGGCCGAGATGTCCAAGCGCAGAGAATTTCTGCCTTATCTGACCATGATGCGAGGTGAAACTGGAAATGAGTGACCACAAGCCAACGCTCGCCACCGTGTGGCTGGATGGCTGCTCGGGCTGCCATATGTCCTTTTTGGATATAGACGAGCGACTCCTGGAGCTCGCTCAAAAAGTGGAACTGGTCTACAGCCCGTTGGTGGACCGCAAGGACTTTCCCGACCTGGTGGATATCACGCTGGTGGAAGGCGCGGTGTCGAACGAGGATGATTTGAAGAAGATCAAGAAGGTTCGCGCCCACACCAACGTGCTGGTGTCCCTGGGTGATTGCGCGGTGACCTCCAACATACCCGGCATGCGAAATCCGTTCGGCGTCCGATCGATCATCGACCGCGCCTACGTAGATACAGTGTCCATCCCCAGGCCCGCGCCCAGCTCGGTGATCCCGCGCCTGCTGGATCGCGTGCGGCCGGTGCATGAAGTAGTACCGGTGGATGTTTTTGTGCCCGGCTGTCCGCCATCGGCCGATACGATATACAAGGTCTTGTCGGATTTGATTGCCGGCCATAAGCCGGACGGGAAATCTGAGCGCTTTGGCGCTTGACAAGGAGTTCATGTCACAAAGAATTGTTATCGACCCGGTAACACGCATCGAGGGCCACGCCAAGGTGACCATCCAACTGGGTGACGACGGCCAAGTGGCGGATGCGCGCCTGCATATCACGCAACTGCGCGGCTTCGAGAAATTCTGCGAGAACCGGCCGTTCTACGAGATGCCGTCGTTGATGGCGCGCATCTGCGGGATTTGCCCGGTCAGCCATCTGATTGCGTCCAGCAAAGCCTGCGACGCCATTCTGGGTGTGAACATACCGCCCAATGCCGCGCGGTTGCGCCGCATTATGAACCTGGCGCAGATTCTGCAATCTCACGCTCTGAGCGTCTTCCATCTTTCGTCACCGGACCTGTTACTGGGCATGGACGCGCCTCCTGAAACACGCCATCTGTTCGGCGTGGCGGCAGTGGCGCCGGAGGTGGCGCGCGATGGCATCCGGCTTCGTCAGATTGGACAACAAATCATCGAGATGCTCGGCGATAAGCGGATTCATCCGGCCTGGGTAGTGCCCGGCGGAGTAAGCCATCCGCTGGCGGAGGAGAAGCGGGACCGCATCCAGCGAATGCTGCCGGATGGAATCGCCGCGCTCCAACGTTCGCTCGACCGCTTCCGTGGCTTGTTCCAGTGTTTTCCGGAGGAGATGGCATCGTTCGCGAATTTTCCGTCTTTGTTTCTCGGCCTGACGGACGGGGCCGGCAAACTGGAATATTACGACGGTCCGTTGCGCATTGTAGGCGCCGATGGAATGGTTGTGGCGGATCATCTCCGCGCCGAAGATTATCCGCACTATATGGGCGAAGTGGCCGAAGATGATTCCTATCTGAAATCGGCATACTATAAGCCGCTCGGCTACCCGGACGGCATCTATCGCGTCGGTCCTCTGGCGCGTTTAAATTTAGTCACCAACTGCGGCACGCCACTAGCGGATCATGAACTGGGCGTGCTGCGAAGCTTCGCGGGAAGCCCTTTGCTCGGATCGTTCCACTATCACCACGCGCGCCTTATCGAAATGCTGCACGTTATCGAGCGCATGCATGAATTGCTGTCGGACCCGGATGTATTGAGCCCGCACGTGCGCGCTTTCGCCGAGCCGAACTGCGAGGAAGGCGTGGGAATTTCGGAAGCCCCGCGCGGCACGCTGCTGCATCACTACAAGGTGGACCGCAACGGGCTGATGCGATGGGCCAACCTGATCATCGCCACCGGACACAACAATCTCGCCATGAATCGCGGCGTAAAACAGGCCGCCACTTATTTCGTGCGCGACGGTAAGTTTTCCGAAGGCGCGTTGAATCGCGTGGAAGCCGTAATTCGCGCTTTCGACCCGTGTCTCAGTTGCTCGACGCACGCGATCGGTCAAATGCCGCTGGATATCGATCTGCGCGATGCGTCCGGTGCATTGCTGGACAACCGCCGCCGTGGTTAAAGCACGCACGCTCATAATCGGCTATGGCAATCCGCTGCGGGAAGATGATGGCATGGGCTGGCGCGCGGCCGAACTCCTCGAGCAACAGCTTCCTGCCGGCGCAGCCGAGATCATCGAGTGTCACCAGCTAACGCCGGAACTGGCGGCTAACTTAGCAGATGCATCCGTGGTTGTGTTTCTGGATGCGGCCTGCGACCAGGAACCCGGCGCCGTTTGCTCAGCCCCGGTGCTTCCCGAAGGCGCGGTGGTCTGGTCGCACTACGTCACGCCTGGGCAGCTTCTGACCCTGAGCGAACAACTGGGCGGTAAAGCTCCGCAGGCCTTTCTGATCCGCGGTGGAATCCAGAGCATGAATCTTTCCGAAAGGCTCACCGAGCTAGGGGAGAAAACGGCATCCCAGATGGCGAACTTGGCCTACGACTGCATCCAAGAACTTCTTGAAAATGTGGCGCAGACACTCGTGTCTGCAGCTCCGAGACTCGTCTCGGAGATTTCCCCTTCTAAACAAGCGCCGAGATGAGTCTCGGCGCGGCAGGCAGGAGTGCCTGCGCCACATTGGTGATCAGACTCGCGTAAGCGCAATTTCGCCTGCGACGCGTTCCACCGCCTCCAGCACCTCACGGCAGGGCGCGGCACCCGGCTCGAAACTGGCTGCTTCGATCCCGTAGATCTGAATCTTCGCCGGCAACCGATCCAGCGCGCGCGCCAGCTCGATGGCCTCGCGTGGTCCAAACGCGTGCGTCGAACAGCGGCAACTTTCGGCGCACAGCGGGTGAGCGATGGGGTCCCAGGTTAAAACCGTTCCCGGATTGGCCCCGCTTTGCATAGCGTCCACCAGGATTACTTCATCGCCGCTATTCCACAGCTCCATCAACGCCAGCCCGTCGCCCGAGTGGTCCACTGCATCAAGACCAAGCTCGCGCAGGCGCCGGGCCACCAGGATTCCCGCGCCGTCATCGCCACGATCGGAATTTCCGCAGCCGATGATCAGCGTCATTCGCGTTCCACGTTTATTCTGAGGAAGTGCGTGGCGCAGGAAATGCAAGGGTCGTAGTTGCGGACGGCCTGTTCACAGCGGCGCGTGACTTCCTCCATCGGCTGCTCGATGATGCTGGGCACAAATGCGCGCAAATCGTCCTCGATCCTTTTCTGATTCTGCGAGGTCGGAGGTACGATGCGGGCCGACAGAATCAGGCCTTTGTCGTCGAAGCTGTAGCGATTGTATTGGATGCCCCGGGGCGCCTCGGTGATGGCTTGACCGGTGGCGGCGCGGATTTCGTAGGCCGCTTTGGGCTCCGGCGGCGGCTCGTACGATTGAATGGCTCGTAGCGCTTCATCGAGTGCAAAAACCGTCTCCACCGCGCGTGCCAGGATGCTCTTGAACGGATTCAGGCACGGGACTCGCAGCCCGCACAATTCAGCGGCTTGTTGCGCAACGGCCGGCAACTTCGAGTAATTCAAATTGAAGCGCGCGAGCGGCCCAACCTGATAAGAATCGCGGCCTCGTATGACGGAGTGCAGCGCATGCGAATGTTTCACGTGCTGCTCGACAAACCGGTCCTCGTACTGGCTGGCGTCAATGTTCAGGCCGCGGTTCGAAACCAGCCGGCCCTCATTCAGCGGGTATTCGGAAGGATGCGAGAGCGCCACGAACTCATAGGCCTGCTCGAAATCGGGAAATTCAAAGCCGCCTAGAAACTTCGCCTTGGCAAGCGCGATGTCTAGCGCCGCCTTCAGCTCGTCCACTAGCGGCAGCAAATCAGCCTTCGCAGGTGTTCTGTAAAAGCCGCCCACGGTCACCGACACGGGGTGGATCTCACGTCCTCCCAGGATGGCCATAATCCGGTTGCCCAGCTTCTTCAAGCGCAGCGCCTCGGTGGCTTCTTTCGGATAATCCTTGGCCAACTCGACGAAGTCGCGATAGCCCAGAAAATCGGGCGCGTGCAGCATGTAGATGTGCAGCACGTGGCTTTCAATCCATTCGGCCGCGTACAGTAGCCGCCGCAGCAGCCGAACCATGGGATCGATGCTGATTCCGAGCGCACGCTCGATGGAGTGCACCGCCGTCATCTGATAAGCCACCGGGCAGATGCCGCAGATGCGCGACGTGATGTCGGGCACTTCCGTGAAATGGCGGCCATGCAGCAGGGATTCGAACAACCGTGGAGGCTCAAATATTTTGAGCTTCACATCTTGCACGCGGTCCGCCTTGAGTTTGATCAGGAGCGAGGCTTCGCCTTCGACGCGCGCCATGTAATCCACTTTGATGGTCCCGGTCTTCCTGCGGGGTTCCGTTGCGGCTTCGCTCATGTTAGACCCTTTCCCTCGGCGGCTTGCCGGAACGGCCAGGCGCAGGCATTGTACGAACGGAATGCGCGCACCACTTCGTCTGCTGGATGTCCCTGGGCCAGCAGGTGGTCGGCGAGAATCGTGGAACTAGCCGACTCCGAAGGGCCGTAGCATCCGTAGCATCCGCGCGAGTACGTGGGGCAGAGCGCGCCGCAACCGGCCTGCGTGGCAGGTCCCAGGCAGCCAACTCCCGCGGCCACGGCGATACAGATATTGCCGCGGCGCTTGCACTCCACGCAAACACTGTAGGTGGGGATATTCGGTTTGCGTCCGGCCAGTGTCGCGCTCACCAGCTCCAGCAGTTGATACTTGTTTACCGGGCAGCCCCGCAGCTCAAAATCCACCGGGACGTGCCCCGAAATCGGCGTCGACATGCTGAGAGTCTGGATGAACTCCGGATGCGCGTAGACCTGGTTCACCCATTGCTGTGTGTCACTCCAATTGCGCAATGCCTGGATTCCACCCGCCGTGGCGCACGCCCCGATAGCGACTAGCGTCTGGCACTGCTTTCGGATCAGGTGGATTCGCGCGGCGTCGTGGTGCGTGGTGACGGAGCCTTCCACCAACCCGATCTCATACGGCCCGCTCCGCATGTTGCTGGACATTTCCGGAAAGAAGGCAATGTCCACTGCGCCAGCCAGTGCCACCAATTCGTCTTCGAGATCCAGCAGACTTAACTGGCATCCGTCGCAGGATGCGAATTTGAAGACGCCGACGCGGGGTTTGTGTTTCATGGCTTAGCCCTTCCAACTCTCAGCATCTGGAACAATCCACGTCTACTGGTGGCCGTCGGGGCGGTGCGGACCTTCGGAGCCGGGGCCGGAGTGCTTGCTGGCTCAGATAACTCCGGATAGAGCTTTCGGAAATCATACTGAGTGCCGGCCAGTGGACCGTTCCCTGACGGCCGCGGCTCGGAATATTTATTAGAGCTCACGGAGGTCTCCCATCCAGTGCCGCATCTGCCCATAAGTGAACACCGGCCCATCCTTGCAGATGAAGTAGGGGCCCATCTGGCAATGCCCGCAGAATCCCACGGCGCATTTCATATTGCGTTCCATGGAAAGATAGATCCGGTCGTCCGGGAATTTCCGGCCCTGCAGGCCGCGAATCCCGAAACGCATCATGATCTCGGGGCCGCACATCATGGTGATAGTTCGCTCCGGCCGCAGCGAGACAAAATTGAATAACTTGGTGACCACGCCGACGTATCCGCGCCAGCTCGGTTCACCGTAATCAACGGTGGTCAGCACCTGAGTGTTCGGCGCCTTGCCCCAGGCGCTCAGCTCTTTGCGGAATAGCAGTTCCTTGGGACTGCGCGCGCCATAGAGGATCACCAGGCGCCCATACTCGCTCCGGTTCCGCAAAATGTAGTAAATCACCGGGCGCAACGGCGCCAGGCCAATGCCGCCCGCCACCAACAGCACGTCTTCGCCGGCAGCTGCTTCCATCGGCCAGCTGGTTCCGAACGGACCGCGCATGGCGATGTAATCTCCCACTTTCCGGTTGATCAGCGCGGTGGTGACAGCGCCTACCGATCGAATGGTGTAATCCAGCCGGCCTTCGACTCCAGGATCGCCGCTGATCGAAATCGGCACCTCGCCGACGCCGTACGCGTACAACATGCTGAACTGGCCGGGAACAAAATGGGGCGTCCCACCTGTAGCGGGTAGCTCAATACTGATGGTGGACGTATCGCTGGTCTCACGAGTCACGCTCGCGATCCGAGCCAGGTAAGGCCGCAACGGATCCATTTGAGCCGCGCCGGCGACCACTTCGGGTTCAGCAGTGACGGTCATGCGCGAGCCGCTCCCGGATTCGAGTACATATCCACCAATTGCATTCGCGACGCATCCAGGCGCTCGGTCACCAGCGCAAGCAGCGCCTTCATCATGCGGTAACCGAAAGCTGGATCTGACTCGCAGGTCGACCGCAGCGACGGGCCATCGAAGGATAGGGCGCGAACCGGGGAAATGACGCGTGCCTGAAAGTGCGCGCCGCCCTCTGATTGCACCAGCGAAGACCAGCCCATGGCCTCTCCGCCGTTGAGAGTCTGCAGCGACATGGGGTGGCCCCCGGCGGTGATTTCCAGCACCACGCTGCCATCCAGGATCAGATAGAAACGACCGTGGTTCTCACCCTCGCGAAAAACGATCTGGTCGCGCTTGAAATGAACTTCCTTGGCCAGCGCCGCCAACCGTTCCAAATCCTGCGGCTCAAAGCCTTCCAAGATGCTTTGGCCTTTCGTGTATTGAATGAATTGCTCGATGCCGATCACTCGCCACCTCCATTCGTTCTCTCCACCGGCGCCGCCACGGCGCGCAGGGCTGCCACTTCCTCAGTAAGATCGATCCCGGCCGGGCACCACGCGATGCAGCGTCCACAACCTACGCAACCACTTTCGCCAAATTGATCGTGCCAATACGACAGCTTGTGAGTAAGCCACTGCCGGTAACGCGATTTCGTGGATAGACGAACACTGCCGTAGTGAATATAGGAAAAGCCCAGCGCGAAGCAGGAATCCCACTTACGCCAGCGATCGGCATGGTCACCGGTGACGTCGCTCGAATCCTCCACCGTGACGCAGAAGCAGGTGGGACACACCATGGTGCAATTCCCACAAGCCAGGCAGCGCGTTGCGACATCGTCCCAGCGTGGATGATCGAAGTTTTCTTTCAGCAGCCCGGCGACCCCGGTATTCTCAAACTGACGCTCAATGCTCTGTTCGGCCCGCGCAGTCACATGGTCCGATTTGCGCCGAAGCTCTTCGGACGCTTCAGAATATTCCATCCCGGCCAAAAGTTCCGCGCCGGTTTCGCTTCCAACTTCGACCAGGAATTCATGCGTACCGCAGTCGATGACTTCGGTCAGGGCCAAATCATAGCCTGCCTTGGCGCGCGGCCCGGTTCCCATGGAGGTACAGAAACAGACGCCCGAAGGATCGGAGCAATTGACCGCGATCACGATAGAACCGGCGCGCCTCTGGTTGTAGATCGGATCCTTAAAACGATCTTTCAGGAACACCCGATCCTGAACTGCGGCCGCGGCCAGTTCGCACGCGCGAACGCCAAGGAAAGCGCGGCGTGGCGCCAAGCCATCATCGGACAGGATGCGGAACATACCGTCTGTGCGCTCGGCGGTGAATAGCTTGATTTCCGATGGGTGCAGGAAATTCTTCAGGCTGTTCGGTCCGGCGGCATAGCCGAATAAGGCTGCATCGGTCCTGCGCTTGAGCCGGTATGATCCGGGCGCCTGTTCGGACGTCCAACCCTCAGGCAGATCTTCAACCGCGTGGATGGGGCCGTAAGATATTACAGAGTCGTGGACAGAAGGTCCGATGACCTCATATCCGCGCTCACCCAGCGCGGTTATTAACACTTGGAGGGCATCGCGATGGATGCGAACCGCGGATCCGATGACTGGCCGCTGGGCATTCATTTACCTTTTGGAGTAGCAGTTGGCAGTCCACCTCGAACCGGGCATTTTTCAAGCGGTTATCCAGACGGCTGCGGAGCCAAACACGACCGTCCCCCTAGGGTGGGTGATTTGCCCCAAAAAAATTGGCCGGACTCGGATGTTTTTGAGCCCGGCCCGCATGAACCGAATTGAGAAATGGAGGAGTTGCTCTCAGTTCGGGTGACTTCCGTGATTTGAAGAGCAAGCGAAAGGCCAAAAAAACCGGTTTCTGGTTTCTGGTTTCTCGTTTCTGGTTCATGAACGGTCGGTAACGCCAACCAGAAACTAGAAACCAGGAACCAGAAACGGGTTTTAACAGATCCTCGGCAACTGATCCCCGGATAACATATCCACGATGCGCGTGGTTCCTAGCACGGTTCGCATGGTGACCCAGCCGGGATCGGATTTGTTAACCGTGCCGATGCGGCGTGCGTCGCGGCCCAGCGGATGTGCCTGCATGACGGCCACTAGCCGATCTGCGTCCGAGGAGTCCACAATGGCCAGGAGTTTGCCTTCGTTGGCAACATAGAGCGGATCGAGACCCAGCATCTCGCAGGCGCCGCGCACTTCGTCGCGAACGGGTATGCTGGCTTCATCCAGCAGCATGCCTACGTGCGACTGCGCCGCGATCTCGTTCAGAGAGCTTGAAACTCCGCCGCGGGTGGGGTCGCGTAAGCAGCGAATGGCGGGGGTTGCGCGAAGCATATCGTCCACCAGTTCGTGCAGCGGGGCGGAATCGCTGACCACCGGGCTTTCGAATTCGATCCCCTCGCGTTCGGCTAAAATTGCGATGCCATGATCCCCGATAGAGCCGCTGAGGATAATGGCATCGCCTGCACGGGCCTGGCTGGCGGATAAAAATAAACCATCTGGTACCAAGCCAAGGCCCGTGGTATTAATGAACACGCCGTCGCCGCTGCCTTTATCGACAACTTTGGTATCGCCGGTTACTACCTGGACGCCGCACGCTTCCGCAGCGCGCCCGAGGGACGCTACCACGCGCTGCAATATTTCCATCGAAAGCCCTTCTTCGATGATGAACGCGACACTCAGGAACAAAGGCTTGGCTCCGCCCATGGCAAGATCGTTCACCGTGCCGTGCACAGCGAGCGAACCGATGTCGCCGCCGGGAAAGAACAGCGGTTTTACCACGAACGAATCCGTGGTGAAGGCGATGCGCGACCCACCAATGCGGAGCACCGCCTGATCGTCCATCCGCGCGAGAGTTTCGTTGGTGAAGGCCGGCAGGAAAATCTCGCGCATCAGCTCGGCCGAAAGCTTGCCGCCGCTGCCGTGCCCCAGCATGACTTGATCCCGCGCGGCCACCGGAACCGGGCAGTTTAAAGTGAGGACGCTCATAAGGGGCAGGCCAGACTGCTCGTATGACGGCGGTATTGATGATAGGCTGCGCAGGCGCCTTCGGCTGAAACCATAGGCGCACCCAGAGGATGTTCCGGCGTGCAGGTGGAACCAAAGGCCGGACAATCCACAGGCTTTTTCAGGCCCTTGAGAACTTGCGCGCTGATGCACTCGGCCGGCTCCTCGGTTTCGACGTTATCCAACCCAAAGATCTTCTCGGCGTCATAAGCAGCGAATTCAGGCCGTAGCCGTAAACCGCTCGCGGGAATCTTTCCGATGCCTCGCCATTTCCGGTCGGCCACTTCAAAAACTTGTTCCATGATGCGCTGCGCGGGTTGGTTACCCACGTACGTGACGGACCGTACGTACTGGTTCTCAACTTCCGCCCGCCCTTGCTCGAGCTGAGCCACCAGCATCCAAATGGCTTCGAGAAGATCCACCGGCTCAAAGCCTCCGACGACCATAGGGACGTGAAACTCATCCGCCAGCAGCTTGTATTCCCAGTAGCCCATTACCGTGCAGACGTGGCCTGGAGCGATGAAGCCCTGCACGCGATTGTCCGGCGAGTTCAACAGAAGGCGGATCGCCGGCGGCACCAAAACGTGCGAAACCAATTCAGAGAAATTGGTGAGTCCTTCTTCGCGCGCTTTCCACACCGCCATGGCGTTGGCGGGCGCGGTGGTTTCGAATCCAATGGCGAAGAACACGACCTTGCGGGAAGGATTGTTACGCGCGATCTTCACCGCTTCCATCGGCGAATAGGCGATCCGCACGTCGCCACCCTGCGCCTTCACATGCAGCAGATCGGATTTGGTGCCGGGCACCCGCAGCATATCGCCGTAGGATACAAACGTGACATCGGGGCGGGACGCAATCTCTACAGCTTTATCGACAATCTCAATGGGCGTGACGCATACCGGGCAGCCAGGGCCGTGCACCAGCTCCACGTGCCGCGGAATCAACTCGTCGATGCCATAGCGCATCAGCGTGTGCGTCTGGCCGCCGCAGATCTCCATGAGCACCCACGGCCGGCTGACCGTAGAGGAGATTTTGTCTACCAGGGCTTGCGCGATCTTGGGATCGCGATACTCGTCAATGTATCGCATGGAGGGTTCCAGCTACGGATGCGATGCGCGCCTCGTCTTCCGCCTCAATCTCGACATCCGTTTCGAGCATCCCGATCCGCTCCAGCAATTGGTACGTACGATTCGCTTCTTCTTCGTCCAGGACGTTGAGCGCAAACCCGACATGCACCAGAACGTAGTCACCGGCCTTGGCCTCCGGTACGAAGTCGAGAAATACCGAGCGTTTGATACCACCGAACTGGACCGTGCCCACGCGGTTATCACCGATCAACTCGGTCTCTATCAGTTTTCCCGGTACGGCAAGACACATAAGAACCCGTTTCTCGTTTCTCGTTTCTCGTTGGGGGCGCTCGATCGGTCAGGCGACCGAACCAGAAACCAGAAACGAGAAACCAGAAACGTCTTTTAGTAAGCGATTCACCGTCATTCGCGCAAGACCTGCCGCCATCCCTAAACTTGCCTGAACGCTCGGCGACAAACCTATCCCGAGCCCGATTTTCTCGGGTTCGAGACCGATCATGGCTATTTCCTTCGGTGTTTCTCCAAGCAATTCCAAGGCCGCGAGAATCTGCGGAGCGCTGCCTTCGTGAGCGGTGGTGGCTGGCCGTCTGCCCATCCGCATCAGCTCGCACTTGCTTAAAACGTGGACCGCGCCGGGCTTGTCACCCAGATGAATGGCATCCAGGAACACTACTGCCTTGCGTCCCTCAAATACACCCAGCAACGCAAGACCTTGGGTGCCTCCATCCATGAACTCCACTTGCGGCCCCCAGGCGGAGGCGAGGGACGATAGCTTGGACAGTAGCTCCTGCCCAGCGCCATCGTCCGCCATCAGTGGGTTCCCCAACCCCAGAACCAAGACCGGCGCGGTCTCGAGGGGCTCAACTGATCCATTTGTCTGCATCATGGTCTCCCGGTTCGTAGAACTTCGGACCAGCAACAATGGAATCAATCAGCCCGTTTTTGTAGAGAAAAGCGTCGTAGATCGCGATGTAAAGGTGGAACACCACGAACACGATGATCAACCAAGCCACTAAGTGATGCAACATGTGGACGCGGAACGAGCCGCCCAGCAGAGGAGTGGTCCAGCCGACCAGTTTGTCCCAGAATCCCCCTGGGTTCGATTCTCCATAAAGCGCGAAGCCGGTAACTCCCTCGAATCCGCACATTGCGAAAAATGCGACGTAGGAAATTCCGGCTAGCGAGTTGTGCCCGATATTGATGTGCCCGCGCTCCAAGTGCGTATACTCCACCACCTGCCCGAACACTGCCTTGTACCAGGACCTTCGCCAGAAGAACGGGAAACCTGACCGGGCGTAGTTGTTCCCCACAAAGAACCAATACACCCGGATCGCGATACCCACTAGCAAAGCGTACGCGAAAGCGAAATGCAGCAGCCGTATTTTTCCCATCAGGAAGTGGTTGTAGGCTTCTCCATTCGGCGCCGCCACTGGGCTCGCAATGAACAGGCCCGTCAGGAACAGAACCCCGATCGCGATGGCATTCACCCAATGCGAAAGGCGAACCGGGAACTCCCACACATAGCGCCGGCGCTCGATCGGATCCAAATTTGCCGGAGGAGCATTGGGTTGAGCAATGGTCGCCATATCATCCTCCTATCGCACCACTACTTCGGCGAGTGTTTCCCCATCCGGACTGGTGACGTGTGTCGCGCAGGCCAGACACGGATCGAAGGAATGGATGGTCCGCAGAATCTCTACGGGCCGTTTTGGATCGGCCATCGGTGTTCCGATCAGCGCCGCTTCATAAGCGCCGCGCTGTCCCTGGCCGTCTTTGGGTGATGCGTTCCAGGTGCTCGGAACCACGATCTGATAATTGGCGATCTTTTCGTCTTTGATATGGATCCAGTGTCCCAGCGCGCCGCGTGGCGCCTCTTCCGGACCAAAACCTTTGCAGTCCTTGGGCCAGGTCTTCGGATCCCAGAACTTAGTATCAGCCGTGGCTGTGTCGCCGGCCTTGAGATTAGCGATCAGGCGGTCGTATTCTTCGAGCAACCACCCTGCCGCAAGCCTGGTTTCAAGTCCCCGCGCGGCGGTGCGTCCCAGTGTTGAAAACAGAGCGGCGGGTGTTAGTTTCAACCGTCCCAGCGCATCTATAACCACGTCTTTGATATCGGTGCGTCCGCTCGCGAAGCCGACTAACAGCCTCGCCAGCGGGCCCACTTCCATCGCGTGTCCCTTCCAACGCGGTGCTTTCACAAATGAGTACGTGGCCTTTTCATCTAACTGGGCATACGGCGGTTGCGGACCGGTGTAATCCGGATCCGTTACGCCCTCCCAAGGATGCAACCCCTTCTTCCCGTTCGGATATTTGTACCAGGAATGTTCCACCTCTTCCTGAATCTGGTTGGCGTCCGCCAAGTCAACCGGCAGCACCTCCGAGAGATTCTTGTTGAGGATGATGCCGCGCGGAAACCGGAAGTGGGACGGGTCGTTGATGCCATTCTGCGGCACGTCGCCGTACGCCATGTAATTCCCGATCCCGCCGCCATAAGTGGTCCACTCAGGATAGAACGAGGCGATGGCCATCAGATCGGGAACATACAGCCCTTCCACAATCTGTTGCGCGCCTTTAATCAGATCGTGAACGTACTCCAACCGCTCCATGTTGATGGCGTTGTCGCCCTGCATATTGATCGCCGACGCCACGCCACCTACCAGATAATGCGGATGGGGATTCTTGCCACCGAAGATGGTGTGGATCTTGATCACTTCTTTCTGCCACTTGAGGGCTTCCAGGTAGTGCGCCACCGCCATCAGGTTCGCTTCAGGCGGCAGCTTATAGGCTGGATGACCCCAGTAGGCGTTCTGGAAAATTCCGAGTTGCCCCGAATCGACAAACTTCTTGACAGTGTTCTTGATATCGGAAAAGTATCCGGGCGTGGATGTCGGCCAGCTCGGCGAAACTTTTTGGGCTAATCCAGCTGTTGCGGCTGGATCGGCTTTGAGGGCCGACACAATATCCACCCAGTCCAGCGCATGCAAGTGATAAAAGTGAATCACATGATCCTGAACGTACTGCGTTAGCGCCATGATGTTGCGGATGATCTCCGCATTTTTCGGAATCGTTATGCCGACAGCATTCTCCACCGACCGCACCGAGGCCAGCGCGTGGACCGTGGTGCACACGCCGCAGATGCGTTCGCAGAATGCCCAGGCGTCGCGAGGATCGCGACCCTGCAGAATCACTTCAATGCCCCGCCACATGGTGCCGGAGGAGATTGCGTCGCCGATGACATTGTGTTCGTTGAGAATGGCTTCCACTCTCAAGTGACCTTCGATGCGTGTTACCGGATCCACTACTACGCGTGTTGACATGGCTTACTCCTTCTCCCCCGCTTGACCCGCGCCATCCTCGGGCGTCTTCAGTTTGTTGACTTGTTTGCGCGTCGCCATGGTAACCAGGTGAGCGCCCACGCCGAGTCCTGCGACCACCGTCAAAGTTTTGCCGATCTGGTCGGGAGTGGAATCGATTCCAGGGACCACCACATTGGACAACCTCTGATAGAACGGTCCGTTGTCCCAGAATCCTGCCTCGGCGCAGCCGATACATGGATTTCCGGAATTAACCGGCCAGCCTTGCCCGCAATTCCACTTGAACGTGGAGCAGGAGTTGAACGTCGTCGGCCCGCGGCACCCCATTTTGTATAGACACCAGCCCTTGCGCGCGCCTTCGTCATCCCAGGCTTCGACAAACTGTCCGGAGTCGAAAAACGCACGGCGATAGCACTTGTCGTGCAGACGCTGGCCGTAGAACATCTTCGGCCGCCCCTGACGGTCCAACTCGGGCAGCGCGTCGAAGGTAAGGATGTAGGTGAGCACGCCAGTCATCACTTCCCCGATGGGCGGACAGCCAGGCACATTGATGATCGCCTTGCCGCTAATGAGCTCATGAATCGGCTTCGCGCCGGTGGGATTTGGCTTGGCGGCTTGCACGCAGCCGTTCGAAGCGCAGGAGCCCCAGGCCACAATGGCTTTGGCATCGGCAGCAGTTTCTTGCAGGATCTTCAAGAACGATTCCCCGCCGACGGTGCAATACACGCCACCATCTTTCGTGGGCGCGTTGCCTTCCACAGCCAGCAGGTATTGGCCCTTGTAGTCCTTCATGATCTTGCGGCGGATCTCTTCCACTTGAAATCCGGCGGCCGCCTGCAGTGTGTCGTCGTAGTCAAGCGAAACCATGTTCAGGATGATGTCCTGAACGATGGGGTGCGATGAGCGAAGAAACGATTCGCTACAACAGGTGCATTCCAGTCCGTGCAGCCAGAGAACAGGAATCCGTGGCTTGGTCTCCATGGCGGCAATAACCTTGGGAACGAAAGCGGCGCTTAGACCCAAGGCCGCGGCGGACTGTGTGCAAAAATTCAGGAAAGCTCGGCGATCGACTCCATGTTTCTGGAGGACCTGGTAGGTAGTGAATTGGTCCGAAGGCTCCACGGCCTTACCTCCTTCGGTTATTACAGCGGCCAATAAATGCGCTTCTCATACGAGGATCGGCGCGAAACAATCCAGCGTGATGCATTCCTAAGGCCACGCGAAAATCAGATAAGAAACAAACTTTTGTCAATACCCGGCGTAGTATAGTGAGCAAATTCCCACAGCAAATTGCGCAATACCACCCAGTCGTGCGCACTGTCATTGGATCGCGGGACCTGGGGGAAATTCCGCAGTACGGTCGGCGAACCTCGTTTTTTCAAGTACATCCGATGGCCAATCAGTTGCATCTCGGGTACTCAGCAAATGAGCAACGCATCCTTCCGAACCGAACGGCCGGCCTATCAGGACCATCTTCCCCCGTGCAATCATGCCTGTCCGGCCGGCGAAAATATCCAAGCCTGGCTGAATCGCACTGAACTCGGCGATTACCAAGGGGCTTGGGAATCGCTGGTGCGCGATAACCCCCTACCAGCCATCATGGGCCGCGTCTGTTACCATCCCTGCGAACCAGCCTGCAATCGAGCGCAGAAGGATCAGGCAGTGAGTATCCACGCGGTAGAGCGTTTCCTGGGGGATGAGGCGATCCGGCGCGGCTGGCAATTCACAGCGGGCGTCCCTAGCGGTAAACACATATTAGTGGTTGGCTCCGGGCCGTCCGGTTTATCGGCGGCCTATCATCTGGCACGCTTCGGGCACAAAGTCACTATTTACGATGCTGGCCCCACGGCCGGTGGAATGATGCGAGTGGGCATCCCGAAGTATCGGCTGCCCCGCGAAGTTCTGGATGCCGAAATCGCTCGGATCGAAAACATGGGCGTTACCATCCGCTTGAACACCAAAGTCGACGACCTGGATCGCGTGATGGAGGAAGGCAAATTCGACGCCGCGTTTCTCGCGGTGGGCGCTCACGTGGCCAAGCGTGCCTATATCCCGGCCGGTGATGCCTGCAAGATTCTGGATGCGCTCTCCCTGTTACGAGATGTCGATCGCGGAGATCCGCCTCTGTTGGGACGCCGCGTCCTGATATACGGCGGCGGCAATACGGCGCTAGATGCCGCCCGTACCGCCAAGCGTCTGGGCGCCACCGATACTCTGATCGTGTATCGCCGGAATCGCGAGAAAATGCCGGCGCATAATTTTGAGGTGGAGGAGGCCATCGAAGAAGGCATTCAGTTCAAATGGCTCTCCACCATCAAGCAGGCCGGCGACACCACTTTTACCGTCGAGAAAATGCAACTCGATGCCAAAGGGTTTCCGCAACCCACCGGCGAGTTCGAAACCATTGAAGCCGATGCGCTGGTGCTGGCGCTCGGCCAGGATGTGGACTTGAGTTTCCTGAAGCAGGTTTCAGGGCTTGAGATCGTCGATGGCGTGGTAAAGGTGGATGCGCACATGATGACTGGCCACGCCGGAATCTTCGCCGGCGGCGACATGGTGCCGGCAGAGCGTACCGTGACGGTCGCGGTTGGTCACGGCAAAAAGGCCGCGCGCAACATCGATGCGTATCTTCGGAGCGAGGTCTACGCGGCTGCCCTCAAGCATGAGCTGGCAGGTTCGGATCGAATCAATGCCTGGTATTATCCGGACGCGCCGGTGACGGTGCAGCCCGTGCTTGAAACCATTCGCCGTCAGACGACTTTTGAAGAAGTGGTCAGTGGGCTGGATGAGACCAATGCGCTTTTCGAGGCGCGGCGCTGCTTGTCCTGCGGCAACTGCTTCGAATGTGACTCTTGTTTTACGGTCTGCCCGGAGACCGCCGTGATCAAACTCGGCGCCGGAAAGCGCTACGAGTTTGACTATGACTATTGCACTGGCTGCGGCAATTGCGCTTCCGAGTGCCCTTGCGGAGCCATCGACATGATTGCGGAGCCTGTTGGATGAAAACACCCATCGACTTGTTGCTGGCCGAGCACCGGATTATCGAAAAGGCTTTGCGAGCTCTGGCCGGAATCTGCGATAGGCTGGAGCGCTGCGAGCAAGTGGATCCGGATGCGTTCGATCGCGTGTTCGAATTCTTGGATACGTTCGCCGATCGCCGGCACCACCAAAAGGAGGAAAAGTGCCTGTTCGCGGCGCTTGGCGCGCAGGGCGTTCCACGGGATCGCGGACCCATCGGAGTGATGCTGCAGGAACATTGCACGGGACGCGCTTTGATCGCTCAGATGCGGCGCGCTGTGAACGCTCACGCAATGAAAGAATTCATTGAAGCGGCCCGCGCTTATGTGGATCTGTTGAGCGAGCATATTCAGAAAGAGGACAACGTGCTCTTTCGCGTGGCGCAGACTCTGTTGGATGAGCGCTCCATGCTTTCGCTCCAGGACGATTTCAACCAGGCAGAGGCGGAACTGCCCGGGTCGCTAGCCAAGTACGAGCAGGAAGCGCAAGAAATAGAGCGCGCCTGGGCGATTTAGCAGCCGCCTGAGTCAGAGCCGACCGTATAGCAGCGCTTTCCAACGAGGAATATCGATTTCCCAATGGATCAGAGCCGGATCTTTTTCAAGCAACGGCTGCCAGATCGTGCGATTGCGCTCATCGCCGGCCACGTTCAGCCGATCCACCACCGTCATGCCGCGCGTGAGTTCGCTGTCCGTTTCGACGTCCACGTAGTGGCGGCTCGCGCGCGTCGATATAGATGGATCGAGCGCAATGGCCATCGCGGTGGGATCGGGCAGACAGATTCCGATTTCGCCGGTCTGCACGCGGTTCGCTTCCATGGCGGTGCGGTTGCAGTTGATGGCGAAGCGAGCAAGATCTGTATCGAGCGATAGAACGTAATCGATATCCGCGGCGCTGAGATTCGCTTCGCCGCGGCAGAGATGCCAGCCGACCAACTCGATGGGGAGCCCAGAGCGAAGCACCGCTCGCGCGGCTTCCGGATCTACCCACATGTTGTATTCGGCGGCGGGAGTGACGTTGCCTTCGGTGCAGGGATTGCCGCCCATGACCACGCAACGGCTGACGTTCCTGACGATGCCCGGCGATCGCGCGAGAGCTAGTGCAACATTGGTAAGCGGACCCAGTGTGACGACGACAATGCCGGGGTTGGCGGAAATGACTTCGACGATGGCGTCCACGGCATGTTTCGATTCGGGTTTTCGAACCGGGGGCGGATAGCCTTGATCACCCAGGCCGTCACGGCCGTGAAACCACTGCGCGCTTTGGTGCTTCCGCATGAGCGGGCGCGCCTCACCGGCGTACACCGGCGCGGACGATCCGCATAGCTCGGCAGTATAAAGCGCGTTGCGCATGGCTTGTTCGAGCGGCACGTTGCCGGCAACCACAGTGATCGCGGCGACGTGGACGTCGGGCGAGCGCAAGGCCATGATGAGAGCTACGGCGTCGTCAGACGCGGTATCGGTGTCGATGAGAAACACTCGGGGCATTGGCCGGATCTATTGGGCGTCCGGCGCTTTGGCGTCTTTGTTCCCGTTCAGGAAGCGATCGAACCAGTACAACTGCCAGTTGAGACTCTCCACCAGGTGCTTGGGCTCACCGGTGCGGGTCAGGTTATGGTTTTCGCGCGGGAAAATTACGAACTCCGCGGTTACGCCATAATGCTTCAAGGCACGAAACCACTGCTCGCCTTGTTCCAGCGGTACGCGATAGTCGTTGTCAGAATGCAAAATCAAGGTGGGAGTCTTAACGTTGCTCGCATATTTCAGCGGCGACGCGCTCCAGTACTGATCGAAATCATCGAACACAAACCCTTTGAAGTCGTCTTCGTGTCCGTAGGCGCCATCGCGTGTCCCGTCATCGCTTATGAAATTCGACACGCTGCGCAGCGTGACTGCAGCCTTGAAGCGATCGGTGTGACCCACAATCCAGTTGGTCATGTAGCCGCCGTAGCTGCCGCCGGTCACGCCCAGCCGGTCACGATCGATCCAGGAGTTTTGCTTCAACACCGCGTCAACGCCGGCCATAATGTCCTGATAATCCATGCCGCCCCAATTGTCGACGATGCCGCGCTCGAACTTCTGGCCATAGCCCGTAGAGCCGCGCGGATTGCAGAAGAAAACCGCGTAGCCGTGGGCGGCGTAAACCTGAAATTCGTGATACCAGTCCACGCCATACTGTCCCGCTGGACCTCCGTGAATGCTAAGGATCATGGGATGTTTTTTGCCCGGATCGAAGCCGAGCGGCTTGACCAGAAAGCCGTCGATGGCCCAACCATCGGTGCTCGAATAAGGAAGCCGTTGCACCTTTGCCAGCTCGAGCTCCGGCCACAATTTCGCATTGACGTGGGTCAATTGGCGTTCACCGCCGCCGTCCAGGCGTGAGACGTAGAGATCATCCAGGTGTTCAAAATCGTTGGCTAGATAGCTCATCCAGCCGGCTTTCTCATTGATGTCGAAGCCGTGCACGGAGTGTTCACCATGCGTGACGGCGGTGACGGCGCGGGCGCCGATGTCGACACCAAAGATCTGGGTGGTGCCCTTGAATCCGGATTCGAAGCGAAAGCTGTTCGGGCCGGGACCCCACTCGAGTCCGACGGGAATCAGATCCAGGTTCTCTACCACCAGCCGCGACGCTGCGCCGCCTTTGGCATCTGCCATGTAAAGCTTCGGAACCTGGCGTCGGGCAGTGCGGCCGGCAAAAACGATTTGCGTGCCGTCGGGCGACCAGCGCGGAAGATCGTCCTCGAATGCATGATCGGAGATTTTGGTGAGCGGCCCGCCCGAGGCCGGGATCACCCATACGTCGGTATTATGACCGCCTTCGTATTCCTGACCGGTTCGATCCGACACGAATGCAATGTGTGCGCCATCGGGCGACCATTGCGGATCGGTATCGTTCCATTCGTCCCCGGAAGTGATCTGCTCGCCGTGACCTGAGGCTGCATCCACTACCCACAGATGGCTGCGCTTGTCGTCGTACCAGCCCGTATCATTGAACTTGTACAAAATGTGCCGGTAGTGGCGAACATCGCTTTTGCGTGCGTCACGCGCGATCTCATCGCTCGGACCCGTGCGGCCGACGGCGACGAACCGCTTGCCATCCGGCGACCACTGAAACGCAGTAACGCCGTTTTTCAGATGGCTCGCGATTTGCGCTTCTCCGCCATCCATATTGAGGATGCAGATCTGCGGGTGCGTTGGCTCGGCGGTCGCACTCGCGCCACCCGCGGCAGCCTTCGGTGCTTCCACGTTGCGCGCTGAAAGAAAGGCGAGCCGTGAACCATCCGGACTCCAGCGCGGCGAATTCGAATTAAGACCCTCGGCGGTGAGCCGGCGCGGATCAGACAGGCCGTCCATCGCAACCAGCCAGACGGACGAACTCCGGCGATTCTTTTTCTGATCGATCGCGGTGAGAACGTAAGCCACTTGGCGGCCATCCGGAGAGATGCGTGCATCGCTAATGAAATGAAACGCGAAATAGTCCTCCGGTGTGATCCCGCGATTCGCAAGCGCGGAAATTGAAAAGACCAGGGCGAATACTGCTAGTAAGGTTGCGCGATGAAAGAGCATAGGCTGTACGCCAGAAATCAAGTTTAGCGTATCGGATCAGTTGCCCAGAGGCGCCGAAAAGGCCTGGACCGCCGGTTTGGGACTGCCGTCGGCACGGAAGAGGCCGTAGTTCGCTTCAGGATCAGTCGAGGTACTCGCGTCCCGGAGCGTGTACCAATAAACGCGCTCGACGTAGGGAATACGCGCCAGATAGCTGCGTGCCTGGCTCAAATATTCGGCTTGCCAGGCCTCGCTCACCGATCCAGGACCGTTCGTGTAGCAGCCCATTTCGGTAATCCAAACGGGCTTCGAGACGTCGCCGTTCGAGTCCATCACATATCGGATTCCGAGCAGCGCGTCCGCGAGCCAATCCTCGAGCGCGCCCTCGCCGTATGCGTGGTACGCAACGGCGTCAAAAAAAGCTCCGCCTCCACCCTGGTAGATCTGGTTCAGAAAATCAGCCGCTGGGACAGAATCCGCGGTACCGCTCTGATCGCCAGGACTCAGCCCACCCAGTATAACCGTCGCGTTCGGATTGGCCGCCTTCACGGCTCGGAAAGTTTTCTTGAGCAGATTCGTGTAGGCTTCCACACCCACCGCGGGACGCCAGAAAAATGACGTGTTTGGCTCGTTCCAGACTTCCCATGCCTGAATCTGCGGATATCGTCCGGCCAAGTTAGCCGCGTAGGCCGCGAAGGCATCTGGATTCTTGGGCGGATAATTGATCACAGCCTCCACGTTCTGGCCAATTTCTTGAGACATGGAAAGTGGCACGCCGTCCACCAGAATTCCCGCGGCTTGCCAGATGGCTGGTCCCGGCGCGTGGCCTGGAACAGGATCAACGTTGAAGAAAAGCTCCACCGATGTCCCGGCCAAGTTTGAAATGTCGGCGGTGAGAGTGGCGAGTGCCCCGTCTGGTCCTTTCTGGATGCTAGCCAAGCTGGGAAATCCAGTTCCCTTTAGATAGGTGATAGAAAAATTGGTCCGGGTCTGAGGATCGGAGCCCTGCAGGAAACCAACTTTCGCCCACAGCACCACCGAGTGCCCAGCGGGAACTTGAAACTGAACGTCTGCATGAACAAAGCAGCCTGTCTCGGGAGGGCTAACAGCCACAACGCGCGGATAAGTTTGTCCGTCCTCGAGCTCCACATTCCAGAGATATTGTGCGGTTCCTTGAACTCCGGCCGATCCCCAGGGCAACGGGCCTTGTTCGGTATCCCATGAAATATTGAATGGGCTGATTTCCGTGAAATCGAAATCAAGCGGCATGGAGGATTCGCTCAGGGACGAGTATCCCAGGATGCCCAGAAGTGGCACGCCGGCCTGCGCGGCAGCGGCAACCTGGGAGTCATAGAAATCCGGCGTGACTGCAAGATCGTGCCAATAGAAAGTCATTCGCACGGGAACGGGAGACGGGCTGAGTTGTCCCAGCATTTGGGCATCCCCAGCGCCAAATCCGTAATGATTGACACCCAGCGTTTGTGCGCCGGCCAGCGCGGCTGCCAACACTCCGAGTATGGGCGCTCCCTGAAATATTTTCATGGGCACTCGTTTGTAGATTTTTAGCTTTGGCTCTCACCCAGTTAGCGCAAGCGGTGAGGAAACTGCATCATTGCTGACGGGATTTTGGTACTATAGCCGCGGGAAAGGGGCAACAAGTGCGGATTGCCGGTTTATTTCTGAGTTTGGGGTTTTTGCACGCGGCGGATTTTGCTGTGGGGACAGCGGTGGCTCGACCGGGACAGAAGGCCAACGGGTTTATTCAGGTGCCGGCAGGCGTGGACGCCGCACTCGACATCCCGGTCATCGTTATTAATGGCGTTAAACCCGGTCCTACGCTGGCGCTGCTGGCCGGCGCGCACGGCACCGAATACGCTTCGATCATCGCGCTGATGAAACTGGCGGAAGCAAGCGATCCGGCTGCGGTGTCTGGAACTGTGATTGTAGTGCCGCTACTGAACGTCGCGTCGTTTCTACAAAAAGTGCCTCATCTGAATCCCGTGGACGGCAAGAATATGAACCGGCTCTATCCGGGAAAGCCCGACGGTACCCAAACGGAGCGGGCGCTATGGGCGATCACCAAGCAGGTGCTTGAAAAGTGCGACTACCTGATCGATTTCCACGGTGGAGATTTGGACGAAAACATGCGGCGCTATTCCTACTGGCCGGATACTGGCAACGACCATTTGGATCAAACCACGCGCGGGATGGTGCTGGCATTCGGCTTTGACCACATCATAATCCAACACAATCGCCCCACCGACCCTCGGACTGCCGGAGTCACAACCGTTACGCGCCAGGCACAGAACCTGGGGAAACCGGCGATCGCGGTGGAAGCGGGTCATGCCGGTACCACGCATGCCGAAGATGTGGATGCGCTGGTAGAAGGCAGCCGGCAGGTGATGCGTCACCTGAAGATGTTGCCTGGCGTTGCGGCGCCGGTGGAGCATCCGCTATGGATCGGCCGCTATGCCGTGGTAACCAGCGATCGAGAGGGCGTTTTCTATCCGCTGGTGGTCCCGGAAGCCTACGTCAAACAGGGAAGCAGGATCGGTTACATGACGGACTATTTCGGAAACAAGGTGTGGGATGTCACGGCGCCGTTATCGGGCGTGGTCATTTATATAGGCGCCGTGCCATCCATGAAAAAGGGCGACAACATAGGGTACATCGGCGAGATCGCCGGAAATGAACCGCAGTAACGACTTACTTCTCGCTTTCACTGAGCAGGTTGTTAGTCACTGAAAAAACGCTGGGGACACCGTTGGCTCTTATGCCAATCAGGTTCTTGTCGCCCTGATTGGCCACTACGCCTTCCAATGTCACGTGCCCGTTCTTCACGATGATGTGAATGGAGGGCAACGCACGATATCCATAACGCGTGGATATGGAGGGATCGCCATAAATAGCACGGTATTCTGCCGCCCGGATCTGGTCGTCCATAGGCGAGAGCGGCAGCACTTCAATGTCGTTGATTACCTGCTGGACGCCCGGGATTTTTTTCACCACTCGTCCAGCATCATCTTTCAGCGTGGGCTTGACGACAGCTCCCAACAACGTGACCGTGCTACCGTCCACTTTAAACGCGAGATCATCGAAGATGTTGTAATACGGAAGCATCACCAGTTCGTGGCGGGCCTGCTTTGCGATCTCGGTCTCATCCGGATCGCCCACGAAAGCATCCTGGTGATTTTTGTCATGTTTCTGCGCGAAGCTGGCTGGAACCTACAGTAAAACCGCCAGTGTCAAGCTACTAGTGAGTTTATTCGGCATTCGATGTCTCTCCCCCTTTACTTGACTTGTTTCTAGGCAAAAGGTTTCTGCCTCACTTATAGACGTCGCGCTTCAGATCGTCCGGCAGATCCGATAATTTACCCAACATATCGTAAGTCTTCACCACTGCCCAGTCAACAATGCGCTCTCCCGCGCCGGGTTCCACCCAGGTGCTGGCGCTGGCCGCGCCGTAGCCGCCGCGCGAGGTTGCCGAAATGGTGGGGAAATAGCCGTGGTAGCCGTTGGTATAACCAAGGAACAGCGCGGTCGTGGCCGGACAACGGTCGCGCCAGTTCTTCTGGAAATCGACGAATGGCTCGCCGGGAACCGTTGCTATTGCGATCTCATGATTGATTAGAACGGCGCTAACGCGGCTCTCGATCACGGGACGAATGGGCGACCCCATCAGGTCCAGCGTTTTGGGTCCCAGAAACTTGAGCAGTCCTGCCTGGAACTTTTCCTGGCTCCAGCGAAGCTTGAAATTCAAGGTCTCCTCGCGAAAGTCGATGCTCGCCGCGGGGACATTTTCCGTGTGAATCTCTTTAGCCACGCGGGCCGCTTCTGCGCCCAGCCGTTCACCCGTCCAATCCCGCATCTTGACGGCGTCCTCTTGAAGGGGAGTAACGGCATGGTAGGGATTGATGTCGCCCGGTGCGCCTTGCAGGAAGAAACTGATGACCTTACCGCCCAATGCCGCCTCAACCGTGTGGTTCATCGCCGCGGGGAAGTCGGCCGAATACTGCCGGTTATCCGGCCCCAGAACAACCGGATGGCAGGCATAGTTCACCAGGATGGCGAGCGGTGAGCCGTCGGACGCATCCACGCGAAGCACCGTCACCGTGGGATCCACGGGAGATGTGGGAAGCATGGTTGTATTGCGCTCAAACCATCCGAAAGTGCCGTCCGGGCGCAGCGGGAGACGATTATGGCCGATGTAAACCGAGCCCGTTCCCGTGCCGATCCTGGCATCCGCGAGATGGCTGGCGGCTTGGGCGATAGCCGCGCCGATACGGTCGAGAGCACGCTGCTCCCAAGCGGGTGGCTCGCCGGTGTATTCATCCTTAATGATGGGGGCGCTATGCGTGTGGGAGGCGCACACCAACACGCAGGAAATTCCGCTCGACTTACGTGCCGATTCGCGCAACCGGTCGAGCGACGCTTCGCCGAAGCTGCGGCCGAGATCGACGGCGACGATCGCCAGACGCTGGGCGCCCGCTTCCAGCACCAGCACTCGCGCATACAGCGGATCGAGAGTGCTCTCGGCGGGTTCGATGCGGCTTTCAAATCCCCACATGACTTCGTGGGTGGTGGGCGTAATATCGGTTTTGGAAACGCCGGCACGCAGTCCCGCTGCCCAAGCCGGTGTCGCGATCAAGGTTAGCAGCAGTACCGCGGTTAATCGGAGCATGACTAGCATTCTAACCTCTCATGCTGCTTGCCCTACGCCGGCCGCCGGACCATAATTATTCATAAATGCCGGATGTAACACAGCCCACGGACATCACCACCTTGCTCCGGCGATGGCGGTCCGGGGATTCGCACGCCTACGATTTGGTGATGAGCTGGGCCTATCAAAGAATGCTGGCCATCGCGGCCGGATTCGCCGCTCAAGAAAAAATGCCCACCGAGCCTGCGTCCTTGGTGAACGAGGCCTACATCCGGCTGCGCAGATACAGAACATGCAGTGGAACGATCGCCATCATTTTTTTCGGTGGTAGCCGTGGAGCTGCGCCGCATCCTGGTGGATCAGGCCCGGCTTCGCGTGGCGCAGAAGCGCGAGGGCAGCCAGCGCCGCATTCCGATGTCGGATGATTTGAGCTGGGTGGACGTGCGCGGCCAGGACATGTTGGATCTGGACCGGGCCTTAACCGACCTTGAGAAGTTGGACGCCGACAAAGTCCGCCTGATGGAATTGCGATACCTGATGGGTTGCACGGTGCCAGAGATTTGTGAGCTGCCCGGCGTTTCAGACGCGACTATCAAAGGCATTTGCGGTTCGCGCGCACCTGGCTGTACGACCGGCTTCACTCGGGTACGACGTGGGCCGCGGTGTCCTTCCGTGGGTCGCTCCAGCGTGAATCATGCAGCATCTCTTCGTCGGTTAGCGATTTCAGAAATTCAATGAGATCGTGTTTATCCGTGTCCGACAGGTTGAGGCGCCGCAAGATGTGCGACTTGTTCGGATGATCCAGCTTGCCACCGGCTGCGTAGTGCTGGATCACTTCTTCGAGCGTGGCCAAGCTCCCGTCGTGCATGTAAGGCGCCGTGATCGCTATGTTTCTTAGCGAGGGCGCGCGGAACTTTCCGATATCTTCGGTTCTGCCGGTTTGTTCAAAGAGTCCACGATTAGGCGCGGTGTACGTGGTTACACCGGTATTGAAGAAGGCGCCGCTGCTGAAATTCCATCCGGCGTGGCATTGAAAACAACCCGCACGCTCGCTCGAGAAGAACAAGATCTCTCCACGCTTCGCCGCGTCGGAGATCGCCGCTGAATCGCCGCCCCAGCGGTAGCGATCATAAGGCGACCGCATAGAGACGATGCTGCGCTCAAAAGCCGCGATCGCTTTCGCGACATTCGGAAACGTGTAGAGATCGCTCACGCCAGGGAACGCTTTCGGAAACAGCGCTTGATAAACAGAATCACGGCGCACGGCGTCCAGAAACTCCTTCTCATGCCCCTTCAGACCCAACTCGATTGGCTCTTCACCCAGCATGGGAATCAGCATTTGCTGTTCGAGCGATGTGATCGTCGGATTCGCCCAGGTCAAGGCCGGAACGTAGGCCACGTTGACCAAGCTCATGCTGCCGCGCGGATGAAGTTGGCCGGTGGCGCCTTGGGCGTGTCCGCGGCCATCCGTGAAAGCAAGTTCCTGACGGTGGCATGTTCCGCACGATTCCTTTCCGTTCACGGACATCCGGCCGTCATAGAAAAGATAGCGGCCGAGTTCTACCTTTTCGGCGCTCATCGGATTATCGGCCGGGACAGCCGGCCGAGGGAACCCTTTGGGAATATCCCAATCGAAAACAGCGCCTGTCAGGCTGGCCGCGAGGGCGAATCCAAGAGTGAGGCGCTCAAGCAATCAGCGCTCCGGTTTGGGACGTATCGTATCCAGCCAGCACTTCCAACTTGCGCCGCAATGTGGCGCGCTGCAAAACATCCAGGAACGCCTTCACCGCTGGGAGATCGGCGGTTCGCTTGCGCATCACCAGGTCATAGCGCTCTCTTTGCAGAGGAATGAAATCCAGGCCAAAAGTCTGCGCCGCGGATCGCGTGGCCAGGCACACGTCCGCCTCTTGAGAGACCACGCAGTATGCGGCGGCCAGATGGCCATGTGCGACGCGATCGTATCCTTTCACCGTGCGCGCATGCATGCCGGATTTCGCCAGAAGTTTGTCCAACAGCGCGCGGCTTCCAGAACCCGGCTCCCGATTCACAAACCTGACGTTTTTGCGTGCCAGGTCTTCCACTTTGTGCACGCCTTTCGGATTTCTAGGCGCGATCACCAGCCCCTCTTCCCAACTCGCGAAGGTCACCACACGGAAATCTTCATCTGGAAATTCCTTACGAATGAAGGGCAGATTAAACTCCCCGGTTTTCGGATCCTCGAGATGCGAGCCGGCGATGTGGACTTTGCCTTCGTTCAGCCAGGTCAGAGCCAGTTTGCTCGAAGCGGCTGCGGAAACAATCTCTACTCCGCTGAGCTTCTCCACCATGCGGGATAGAAGTCCTGTGGCAGGGTCGCATCCCGCCAAAACGAGCCGTTTCTGAGAAGCATCTTCCTTGGCGAACACCACCAAATCCGCACGGCCATTCTTTGGGCCGGATCGTTTGACAATGCCGTCGGCTTCCGGCAAGTAGTAAGGCGAAGCGCTGACGGGTACACCGATCCATCGCGATCCGATCTGGCAGATTCGAACCGGCTGGCCCTTGGCTGGCGCCGCGGCGCTCAACACTTCCGCGGCCAGCGACTCGGGCGATTTCTGAGCTCCCGGGTGGAGCGAGAAAAGTTCGCCGACAGTAACTTCCAGTTCGCGCGCCAGGTTCAGCGCAACTTCGGTATTCGGAACGTAGGTCCCGGCTTCGATCGCGTAAATAGTCTGGCGGCTGACATGGACTCGGCGTGCCAGGTCGGACGCACCGACACCCCGAGTCTTTCGAACCTGAGCCAACCGGTTCTCGACGCGTGTCTTCACGTGTTACTTCCTCAATTGAACAACTTCGAGTTTAGTCAGCATGCGGATGGAGCGCGCTCCCGGCTTGTCTTTCGGAACAACCAGGCGGAATCGGCCTTGCGCGCCGAATAGAGGTTTTCCATTGGCGGTGTCCGCCAGCAGAATCTCGTTGTCGATGAAAGAAGGGTCCAGTTCGCCTAGCGAGAACACCACTTGATAACCATCCTGGGCTTCAGCAAGGACGTAGCCGGCCAGCGCTTTGCCTCGCAGTTCGCTTCCTTGAGGAACACCGGCGCGCTTCAGAACTTCGTGCAGCCAGACACCTTCGTACACTGTCTCCATTCCATTGTTCGTGGTCCGAACCGTGGCGCGAGGCATCTTCGACAGATCGTCCGCGGTGAGTGTGAGCTGCTGTTTTACAGCGCCCGTGACCTGGAGCGATGGTTGAGCATCCTGCGCCGCCAGCAGACCCGCCGCCAGAATCCCCCAAGCGATGCACCGTCGTGTATACATGACTACCTACGAATTATAACTTTTGGGCCTGGGGGCTGGGGACTAGGGGCTCGAGCGGCGCTCCAAATAGATATCGGCCCGGTGCAGCCCCGAGTCCCTAGCCCCGAGCCCCCGATTCCCGCCAGTGCCTTGCTTTCGGATTCCGCAGTGCGCTAGGATCTCTTACAAGACACCGTAACATTTAAAGGACACACTTCCATGCTCTCTCGCAAGCTACGTTTGTGCCTATTCTCTAACCGCTCGCGCGCCGGCTACCTTCCAACGGTTGCCTCACTGCTGCTTTTGTTTCTGGCGATGGGGACGTTCCCGGCGTGGGCCCAAACGGGAGCGAGCGTTTCCGGCGTGGTGACGGACAAGACCGGCGCAGCCCTTCCCAATGTCGGGGTGACAATCAGGAACGTCGACACAGGTGCAACGCGCACGATCGAGACCGACGGCCGGGGGCACTATCAGGCGTCCGGCCTGCCTGCGGGGCCCTTCGAGATTCGAGCCGCAAAACAAGGGTTCGCCGATGAAACGCGCACGGGAATCAGCTTGGCGGTTGGCCAGGACACCGCGGTCGACATTAAGATGCAGCCGGGCACTCCCGACGCCTGCGCCAGCGGCCACGAGTTCGCCACTACCGATTGCACGCTGACCTGGCACGGCATCACGCTGTACGGTGCGTACGATATCGGCGTCGGCTATGTCAGCCACGGCTTACCGGTAAACGGCTCTAACTATGAAGGCGAATCTCTGGTGAACCGAAACGGCTATCAACATCGATTCCTCGTCGCACCGAACAACCTACAGCAGACGGGTCTCGGCGTCCGGGGCAAGGAAGAGTTTCTGCCTGGCTGGTCCGTTGTGTTCAACGCTTCAACCGGCATAAATCCAAATTCCGGCCTGCTCGCCAACGCGTCAGCCACCGACTTCAACAACAACGGCCTTCCCAGGAGCAGCTATTCGGAAGCCATCGACGGCGCGCGCGCAGGCCAACCCTTCAATGACGAATACTATGCCGGGATATCGTCCAAGGATTTCGGTACGCTCACTTTCGGCCGACAGCGCTCGCTCGGTACCGATGCGATGCTCCAGTACGATCCGGCCGGCGGCAGCTATGCCTTTTCGTACATCGGATACAACGGCACGATGGCCGGCGGCGGCGACACCGAGGACAGCCGTTGGGACGATGCCCTGAAGTATCGCCTGGCCTATGGGCCGGTCCATTTCGGCGCGATGTATAAATTCGCCGATGGTTCCGGCGGCTGCTACTCGGCTTCCTCAACCTGGACCGCAGCCAACTGTACGCCGGAAGAAGCGCATAACAACGCTTATGGATTCGATTTCGGCGGAGAGTACCACAAGTTCTCCGCCGACGTCGTCTACCAACATTACAACCAGGCGATCAGCGTATTGAACCCCTTGCTGGGGCCGCAGAGTCCGGCGGCGCCCTATCAGTCCACCACCAACAGCATCAATACAAACCCGATCACGGGGGCAAATCTGATCCCAACAACCAACACGCTATACGGCATCGTGACCGACAACGACGCCATTATGTTCGCTGCCAAATATGCGTGGGAGCGGTTCAGGTTGTTTGCCGGCTACGAATACATCTGGCAGAATAACCCGTCGAACCCATTGGGCGTTGGCGCCCTGGACCAGGGCGGTTATCTCTTGAGCGGTGTTGAAGACAACAATCTTGATTCTCCCAAGCACGTGCAGATCTGGTGGACGGGCGGCAAATACGCCATCGGCCGCAAAACCGACATCACTGCGGCCTGGTATCATCAGCTGCAAAACGACTTCCGTCTTCCGCCGACCTGCTCGCCCTCAGCCGGTTTCCGCGCTTCCTGCGCGGGCAGTCTCAACGAGGGGTCGCTCTATGCGGATCATCACTTCACCCCGCGTTTCGACGCTTTCGCCGGAATTGCGGTTTCCTACGTGCAAGGCGGTCTGGCCATCGCTATTCCTCATGGACCCGGCGTCCCTTATAAGTACGACACCAACGTTGCTCCGACGATCGGTGGCCGTTTCACGTTCTGATCGTTTGGGCGGCGGGTACCGGAGGTATGATCTTCGAAGGGTCGCCTCTACATGAACGAGTTTCCACGATTTGATCTCACCGGACAGGTTGCGCTGGTCACCGGTTCGGCGCGCGGCCTAGGCCGGGCTATTTCGTTAGCACTGGCGCACGCGGGCGCCGATGTTGCCCTGGGGCTTCGCGACGTAAACGCGGCGGGCGATGTGCAGCAGGCCATCGAAAAAATGGGCCGTCGCGCCCTGCCGCTGCAGATGGACATGACCAGCCTCGACCAGATTTTCCGCGCCGTGGACGACGCGGCCGCTCACTTTGGCCGGCTAGACATCCTGGTGAACAACGCAGGCGTGGCGCCCGAAAATCCGGCAGAGAATGTACGCGAGGCGGACTACGATCTGACGGTGGGAATCAATCTGAAAGGAACTTTCTTCGCCAGCCAAGCGGCGGGCCGAGTCATGATCCGGCAGAAAGGCGGGCGCATCATTAATATGAGTTCCCAAGCCGGATTCATTGCGCTGCCGACTGAATCCATATATTGCATGACTAAGGCCGGCATTTCACATTTGACCAAGTGCCTGGCTATTGAATGGGGAAAGCACAACATCCTAGTGAATGCGGTGGCTCCCACTTTCATACACACTCCCGGAACCGAAGAGTGCCTTCGGAATCCCGAATTCCGCGCTGATGTGGAGGAACGAATCGCGGCCCTGCACCGGATTGGAGAGCCCATGGATGTAGCGGGCGCGGTGGTGTTTCTAGCTTCGCCGGCCGCGTCTCTGATCACCGGACAGACGCTGTTGATCGATGGGGGGTGGACGGCCAGATAGCCATCATGATGTCGAGAGTGATAACATGATGGCACATGGTTCGAACGCAGATTCAGCTGGATGAAAAACAACTGCAAGCGTTGCGCCAAGCCTCTTCCGAAACGGGGAGGTCCATCGCGGATTTGGTTCGTGAAGGAGTGGAGCTTTACTTGAAGTCGCAAAGGCGGCCAAGCCGGGAGGAGCAGGTTCGGCGCGCTTTAGCTGCGTCCGGCAAGTTCGCCTCCGGGACCACCGACACCAGCGCCCGGCATGATCATTACCTTGCCCAGGCGTTCGGCAAATGACGGTATTCGTCGACACGTCGGCACTTTATGCGGTTCTAGACCGGGACGATGACCACCATACCGGGGCCGCTGCCCGTTGGAAACACTTATTAGAGCGAGTTTCAGATCTCGTTACGACGAACTACGTGTTGCTGGAAGTCAGCGTCCTTCTACAGAATCGTTTGGGCCTTGCGGCCCTCCGGACGTTTCATGAAGATATCGCGCCGCTGTTGATGGTGGATTGGATCGGGGAGCAGCAGCATAAGGCGGCCGTAGGAGCAGTTCTTGCCGCCGCACGCAAGAAACTCAGCATCGTGGACTGTGTAAGTTTTGAAAGCATGCGGCAACATGGGGTGCGCACTGTTTTCTGCTTCGACCGGCATTTTCGGGAACAGGGGTTCGAGACCACTCCCTAGCGCCACACACCGCTAGCGGATTCCGCGGACCCTCGCCGAGAATGCTTCATACGCCTTCGGATTCCCGCGATTCACGAAC
Organism: Bryobacteraceae bacterium; assembly: GCA_050011295.1. Taxonomy (GTDB): domain Bacteria; phylum Acidobacteriota; class Terriglobia; order Bryobacterales; family Bryobacteraceae; genus Palsa-89. Next base: position 7,685 of record JBEKJJ010000013.1, on the reverse strand, counting down.
TCGATCGCGGCTTTCGAAACCGTCTCCACGTTGGCCAGTATTTTTGGATTCCCAAAAGCCGTTCGCCATTCAGGCACGATATCCCGGATCTTTTCCCAGACGAACAGCAGTTCCTGGCCGCTCTGCAAAAACAATTCCTGATGCAGGACGCCGGATGTGATGAAGGACGCCACCATCTCCCAATAGGTGGTTACCATGCGGAAATAAGCATCCTGTTCGGAGCCCGGCGGGCACAGCTCCATCTTTTCCGCCCATGTACGCGCATTGAACTTCGCAAACCACTGGCGCGCCTCGCGAAGTTTTTCATCACGGCGCATCTCATAAAGCCTCATAATCAGCTTCACATCGTCGTAAGTAGCTTGGGTATCCATTTGTCCAGTGTATCCGCAAGAGAACTTAGCGACCTTGAGCGCACCACATCCAAGAAGATTGTGACGGCACCGGCTTTCAACAAAGAAGACGAACTGCACTGGCTGGCCCTGCGCTTGATCCCTGGTTTAGGCACCCGTAAAGCGGCCCAGATGCTCACTCAGTTCCGCACTCCGCAGGCCATCTTCCGGGCTTCCCGCTCGGACCTGGAATCCAGCGGGTTATCGGGTAGCGTGGCTCAGACCATCGCCAGCGGATGTACGTTCGAAGACGCGGTGGATCAACAGCAGAAGATGCTGGAGACCGGCGCGCTGCTGATCCCTATCTCGGATCCACGCTATCCTCAGCGGCTCAAGGAAATCTTCGACCCTCCGATCACGCTTTTCGTGCGCGGCAGAGTGGAGTTGCTTCACTCGGTGATGCTGGGCGTAGTGGGGACGCGCCGGCCCACCGCGTACGGTATCGCGGCCACGCAGCGACTGTCCCCGGATCTGGCGCAAGCGGGACTCACCATCGTGAGCGGAATGGCTCGCGGCATCGACACAGCCGCACACCGCAGCACACTCGAAATCGGTGGCGACACACTGGCTGTGTTCGGGTGCGGCGTGGATCTGGTCTACCCCGCCGAGAACCGCAAGCTGTCGACCGAAATCGCCGAAAAAGGACTGCTGGTGTCCGAATTTCCCATGAGCTCGCCCGCTTATCCGCAGAACTTTCCCATCCGCAACCGGGTCATTAGCGGCATGAGCGTGGGGGTCCTGATCGTGGAAGGCGCCCAGTACAGCGGGTCGGCCATCACGGCGAAAATGGCGCTCGAGCAGCAGCGCGAGGTCTTTGCCGTACCCGGGAACATCACCTCCAAAATGAGTTGGGGGCCGAACCTCCTTGTCAAGCAGGGGGCCAAGCTGGTGCAGGAGTGGAACGATGTCCTGGTGGAATTACCAGCCGAAACCCGCCGGGCTTTGATCGCGAAGGCGCGTGCCCGCAGCGGCCAGATCTCGTTGGAAACAAACGGCGAAGAAGCGCCAGGCCACGGCGATATCGGGCCTGCTGGACGCAGTCTGTTGAACCAATTGAAACACGATCTGCCCATCCACATTGACCAATTGATCGAAACTTTTGATACCCTAACACCATCAGAGATAATTGCCGGACTGTTCGAACTGGAGCTTCTGGGCATGGTCAGGCAACTCCCCGGGAAGAACTTTGTTAAAGTGTGGTAGGTTCTAACCATCATCTTAAAGCTGTAAACAGTGGTGTCCGTCTAATAGGGTAAAACATGGCAAAATCGCTCGTCATCGTCGAATCGCCGACGAAGGCGAAAACAATCGGTAAATATCTCGGCAAGCAATACGTCGTTAAGGCTTCGCTCGGCCACGTGAAGGATCTTCCTAAAAAGGATCTGTCAGTGGATGTCGACAAAGGCTTCGAGCCGCACTACGAAGTCATCGAGGGTAAAAAGAAGCTCATCGCGGAGCTCAAGGCGGCCGCGAAGGGCATGGATTCCATCTATCTGGCGGCTGACCCGGATCGCGAAGGCGAAGCCATTTGTTTTCATTTGCAGGAAGAGTTGAACGGTTCGAAGAAGGGGCCCGTGTTTTACCGGGTCATGTTCAACGAAATCACGGCCAACTCCGTCAAAAAGGCCTTCGAGAAACCTGGATCGGTAAATCTCCATCTGGTGGACGCGCAGCAGGCTCGCCGCATTCTGGATCGGCTGGTGGGCTATAAGATCTCGCCGCTGCTGTGGGATAAAGTTCGCCGCGGCCTTTCCGCCGGACGCGTGCAGACCGTTGCGTTGCGCCTGATTGTGGACCGCGAGCGCGAAATTCGCGCCTTCGAGAAGCGCGAGTACTGGACCATCGACGTCCAGCTCAACGCCAAGAAGCCGCCGGTTCTCACCGCCCGGTTCACCAAGAAGGACGACCAGGCGATTGAAGTGGCTGATGAAGCCACGGCCAAAGCGCTGGTGGATCAGGTGGAGAGCGCGAAGTACATCGTTCATTCGGTCTCCACGCGCGAGAAGAAACGCAACCCGGTTCCACCCTTCATAACGTCCACGCTACAGCAGGAATCGTCGCGCAAGCTCAGGTTCAGCGTGAAGCGCACCATGATATTGGCGCAGCGCCTGTATGAAGGCATGGAGCTTGGCGCGGAAGGCTCCATGGGTTTGATCACCTACATGCGAACCGATTCGCCGCGCGTTTCTCAGGAAGCGCTGGACGAGGTTCGCGGCCTGATTAAGGAACGATTTGGCGCTCAGTTCGTTCCCGAGGCGCCGAATGTTTACAAAGGCAAGAAAGATGCGCAAGAAGCCCACGAAGCCATTCGCCCCAGCTCCGCCATGCGCACGCCGGAACAGGTCGCGCAGTATCTGCAGGAGGATGAGCTGAAGCTGTACCGTTTGATCTGGATGCGATTTGTAGCGTCGCAAATGTTGCCCGCCGTTTTCGATCAGACCACCATCGACGTCGCAGCCAAAGGAAAGGACGGCGCGACGTATATGTTCCGCGCCACCGGCAGCGTCCCGAAGTTCAAGGGGTTCCTCGAAGTGTATGAGGAAGGCAAGGATCAGAAGGACGAGGACGATGAGGAGTTGAAGCATCGTTTACCTGCCGTCAAGGAAGGCGAGGAGCTGAAGTTCAAGGACATCCTGCCGGAGCAACATTTCACCGAGCCGCCTCCGCGCTTCAATGAAGCGACGCTGGTGAAAGAGCTGGAAGCCGACGGCGTGGGACGGCCTTCGACTTACGCGTCGATTCTTTCCACCATCCAGGAACGCGAGTATGTGAAGAAGGAAACCGGTAAATTCATTCCCACTGAGCTCGGAATGGTAGTAACGGATCTGCTGCTCGAAAGCTTCGAGAATCTCTTCGACGTGAAATATACGGCTCGCATGGAGCAGGAGCTGGACGAAATCGAAGAGGGCAAGATCGATTGGCGCGAGTCCATGGCCGAGTTCTACGGGCGGTTCCAGAAGGATCTGGAGCATGCCGAGCGGCACATGACCGACATCAAACGCATGGAAAAGCCCACCGACCTGGTGTGCGACAAGTGCGGCAAGCCCATGGTCATCAAATGGGGCAAGCATGGCAGCTTCATTGCTTGCACGGGTTATCCGGACTGCACCAATACGCGCGAGTTGAACGTGGATCTGCCGGATGTCGATAAAGCCGATCTAACCGAACAGGACGCCGTCGAGTATTGCGAAAACTGCGGCCGTCCCATGGTGCTGAAGAAGGGCCGCTTCGGACAGTTCTATGCGTGCTCCGGATATCCGGATTGCAAAACCACCAAGCAGATCGGCGGCGAGCAGAAGAAGAGCGATGTTCCACTCGACGAAAAGTGCCCGCAATGCGGCAATAATCTGGTGCTGAAGCATGGCCGCTTCGGCGAGTTCACAGCCTGCAGCAATTATCCGAAGTGCAAATTCGTGAAGCAGAAGACCATCGGCGTGCCGTGCCCGAACTGTACCGAGGGCCAAGTAGTAGAGCGGCGTTCCAAGCGCGGCAAGACCTTCTACGGTTGCAGCCGCTATCCGGACTGCGATTTCGTGGCCTGGGGCAAGCCGATGCCGGAGAAATGTCCGGAGTGCGGATCGAGCTACTTAATCGAAAAATGGCTCAAGGCCGGGCCGGTGGCGCAGTGTCCGAACGGTGAGTGCAAATATAAGCGGGAGTTGCCGAAGGTGGAGCAGACGGCGTAGCTGCTGGATCTTCAAGCGCGCCGAAAAGACCTTGCCGCCGCAAGGCCCAAAAGGAATAGTCCGCAGAGCACAAGGGCAATTGAGGATGGCTCCGGGCTGTTGAAGTTGATATCCACGGTTCCGCCACTCCCCGCGAACGCGCGTATGTCCGCGGTGGAGAACGGCGTAGTGGTTTCTTGACCAATCACGCTTGTGACCGTAATCGTGTAGGAGAAGCCTGTGAAAGTGAAGTCCTGCGGGGTTGGAAATGGGGAGGTGAACACTTCGGCAGAGAGAATACCGCCGCCATTGAGATCACTCATCGACGGATTGCTAGCTTCCGAGATTGCCGATTAACCCCAGAACCAGTATGGTTTCGCTCCAATTGGCGGATGGACCACCTGGGTCCAAAAAATCCACCGTTTGAAAACCATTTCCGGCTGGGTCTAATACCGTAAGGGAGCCGTTCGAGAATGTGACAGTCCCGGTGAGGGTGTCGCCTGCCTGGAGGGTGATGCTCGAGAACCCGGGAAGGGCCTGAAGATATCCGTTAGAGGCTATCAGGAACGATGGGTCCAGAGCGACGCTAGCCGAGAACTCGAATGTGGCTGCCTGCAGAGGTAGCCCCATGTAACCGGCGGCGAAAAGCAGTGGCCAAATGCTACATGCCGAGGGCCGCGCTGCGAATCTTTTCATTAGGGCAAACTTTCCATGCCTGAATCTCTGAGCCGACGATCATAGCACTCCGTGTCAGGCCTGTAAAGGCAACAGGAGGAGTATTAATACTATAAGTACCTGCCTGTAGCCCGCCACGCGAACTGGGATTTCGTCGCCTAGAGCAAGCCGCTGCCTGAAAAATGTCCGGAGTGCGGATCGAGCTACTTAATCGAAAAATGGCTCAAGGCTGGGCCGGTCGCGCAGTGCCCTAACAGTGAGTGCAAGTACAAGCGGGAGTTGCCGAAGGTGGAGCGGACGGCGTAGGGGAAGTTCAGGGCGGCTCATGGTTGCGGCTGGGGAATCTCGACGACCCGATTCTTCCATTCGTCGACGTCCGAAGCGGACCATATTAGCACTAGCGCATCAATAACATCAGCCAAGGGCGCCCTCTGCTTGACGAGAAACACACCCGCACACTGGCCATTCGCTTCAAGGAATTCGCCGAAGTGGCGAGGCATCGTCCTCAGATCGGAAGTGACAAGAATCCGATTCTGACGCGTCGCGAAGGCCAGCACTTCGGGATCGGGAACTCCTTCTAACGCGGCTTCATGGGCCGAAAGAAAATCGATTGCCGGCTCACGGCGAAGACACCCGGTGACGATCGCATAGTGGAGACTGGCATCCGCCAGGAAGCGGATCATCTGTCAGCTTCGCCGCGAAACTGTTTGCTGCCGCAGACGTTCAAACGTCATCCTGACTTCGGGAGGTGTTGGATGGGCAGCGGTGAAAGCGTCCTCTTCGCGCTCACGTTCCATAATGTCTTTTTCTACGTCCTGCCGACTTCCAAGATAGAAGGTGATCGCCCCATAAACCTGCTCGAGGCTCAGTGCCGGATAGTGCGACCTAAGGGCCTCCGGGGACTCCCCGCGCTGAAATTCGCGCACGATGTGGGCTAAGGGCACACGACTCCCTATCAGGTAGAAGCTCCCATCCCGACGTTCAACGAATTCCTTGCTCATGAATCTTCCTGCATTCAGTCTAAACGATTCCTGCCAGACCGCGCCGCGGATAGGTCAGATCATTCAAGACGCTCAGGTCGAGGAAGGGCAAGCGGATGGATCGGCCACAAGGCCGACCCACCTGGGTCATACGGATTTAGGCTGCCTGTTCCTCTCCCTTCAGGTCACGAACCTCCTTGTAGAACGGATTCGCAGGGTCTACCAGCGCCCGGTAACTGGCACCGGCGGAATCCTTAACACCGCCTGCGCTCGAGAATACACCGTTCGGTCGAACCTTCCCACACACGCCTTCCCAACGGGTGCCGCGGCTCCAGTTGATATCACTCAAAAGATTCAGAATCTCCGGTACCAAGCAGTACTCGCACCGCCGCTTTGCCCTTGCGCGAACCTCCGCTCGCAGCGCGGAACTGACTTCAGGCATCAGGGACGGTTTTAGTTCCGAGTTTTAGGGCCGCTTTCGACTTGGCGATTCGGACAAGGTGCTCCAGAAACTCGTATCGTTCCCAGCGCTGCTCATCCTCGTCGCTGAGCGTCCCGGCTCGGCTCTTCTCAAGCAGCGATAATACTTCCGCTCGCAACCGCTCGGATGGCTTCAGACCTAGAATCTCCTGGGGACTTGGCAGACCGGCAAGAAACTCCAGGACTTCCGTGGCGCCTTCAAATCCACCGGGCATCTCGGCTTGAAGTTCCCTAAGGCCCAATTCTAAAATCTCGGGCAGACGCTGTTCGTGCCTGCGAAGCCGTTCTACCAAATGGTCCGGCAGCTCGAGAGTGATCGCTGACATCTGCTTGAAGTATAACTTGTCCAACTGCTCGAGGGCGAAGTTCAGCGGCGTTCGAAGCGATGGCAACGCATTTTAGGGATGCAGCCCCCGCTTAGGCCGCCGAAGGGTTTGTCACGCCCGAAACTCCGCCGCGTGATCCGTCGCCCACTCCAGGAACGTCCGTGCCGGTGCTCCGGTGATCTCCGCGACCGTCAATGTAACGAACGCGGGTTGTCCGATTGCAGCGCCCCAGGCGTCCAGTAACATATTCACGACGGACGCAGGCATGTTCGAAAGTCCCTCCCGCGCTTCGTCGGGCGAGATCTCTTCAATATGCAGCGAGCGGCCGATCGCGCGGCCGATTATGGACACCTGCTCGAACTGGCTCAGAGATTGCGGTCCAGTCATAACGTATTCCGCTCCGGCGTGTCCGTCCTCACACAACGTCCGGACTGCGACGGCGGCGATGTCGCGCTCGTCAATCGGCGCCGTCGAAGCGGCCAGGTGCGGCCAGCGCACAACATCGCCGACGCGAATCTGGGGCGCCCACCAGCCCAGAGCATTTCCAGCGAACATTCCGGGCCGCAGAAATGTCCATTGTAATCCTGAGTTCTCGATCAACCGCTCGATTTGCTCGCCGACTTTTCTGGCCGGATTGGGCTGTTGAAACAGCGGGTGCGGCGTCTTGAGCGGAGCGGAGAGGAATACGATCCGCCGCGCGTGCTTCGCGATTCGCTCCAAGGCGGGAGCGATTGCAGCCGACGGGGCGACCCATACCAGAAACACCGTGTCCATTCCGTCCAGACATCCATCGAGGCTCTCGGGAAGCGTGAGATCTCCTCGTACCACCTCAACCTCTGACGGAAACCGAGCCGCATCCGGATTACGCACGAGCGCTCGGACTTGAATGCCCGTCGCCGGCAATTGAGAAACAACCAGCCGGCCGACGGTGCCGGTCGCGCCAGTGATGAGGATGCGCTGCATACAGCACCATCCTACAAGCAGTGGTCGAATTGGGGACAAGTGCGGGCTAGCACCGCCGCCGAATCATGCCGCTATTTTCCGCCGCCGGCTAGCGACGATAGCCCACCAAGGACACTGGCAAGCAGCACAATGCTCGACGGCTCCGGCACCGCCGCTGTTCCATCCACTTCGAACGCGGGAAGCGTAAGGCCGCCGCTCGAGGACCAT
>JBEKJJ010000012.1:0-60080 GCA_050011295.1 Bryobacteraceae bacterium | reverse complement strand
AGGAAAGGAGAAATTTGGGTTGGCCGGCAGAGCGGTGGATTAACGCGTCTGGTGGATGAGCGTGGTTCGTTCGCAGCCAAGACCTATACGCAGCGAGATGGCCTCGCTCAAAACAGCGTCTACTCCGTTTATCTCGCTCGTGACGGCTCCGTGTGGGCAGGAACTCTGAGCGCCGGCGTGAGTTTACTCAAAAACGGGAAATTTACGAGCTATACGATTGCGGATGGCTTGGCATCGAACACCGTGGTCTCCATTGTGGAAGGGGCTGACGGAACTATGTGGTTCGCCACGCCCAGCGGCTTAAGCGCGTTTTCGAATGGCCGCTGGCGGACCTATAACACTGCCGATGGTTTGCCCTCTGAAAACGTGAACTGCTTTCTCGAGGATTCCACCGGTATGCTTTGGGTAGGAACGGCGTCCGGCCTTGCATTTCGCGGGAGCGGAGGATTTCATATTCCCGTGAGTGGACCCGCGCCGCTGCGTGCACAGATATTGGGTCTGGCCGAAGATCGCTACGGATCGTTGTGGATGGCAACATCCAGCCACGTGTTGCGTGTGAATCGCGAGAGGCTTTTGAACGGAAAGTTGGACGAAGGAGACGTACGCGAGTATGGATTGGCCGATGGCCTCCGTGGATTGGAAGGCGTCAAGCGGCACAGGTCCGTGGTCACGGATTCCGCGGGACGAATCTGGTTCTCGCTGAACCGCGGAATTTCGGTGGTTGATCCTGCGCGGCTCACCCGAAATTCGGCGCCCGCCATCGTTCACGTCCAAACCATATCGGCGGATGGCGACGCAATCCACATCGGAAATGCGATTCACATTTCAGGGGGCCATCAGAGAATCACGTTCGGCTACTCCGGGTTGAGTCTTTCTGTCCCGGATCGCGTTCGATATCGCTATCGGCTGGATGGCTACGATCATGCGTGGAGCAATCCAACGGCGGCTCGGGAAGCCGGCTACACCAACCTCCCGCCTAACCACTATCGCTTCCGCGTAATGGCCACAAACCCGGATGGAGTTTGGAGCACCAAGGAAGCAGCCCTCGCATTTGAAGTGGATCCTTTGTTCTGGCAAACCTGGTGGTTCCGATCGGCGGCTGTTGTTGCATTCATGGCGTGCGTTCTAGCCATCTACCGGATTCGGTTGCGCCAGCTAACCGGCCGGATCAATTTGCGATCCCAGGAGCGGCTCGCGGAGCGCACGCGCATCGCCCAGGAATTGCACGATACTCTGCTGCAAGGTTTCTTGAGCGCTTCCATGCAGATTCACGTCGCGGCCGATGCCTTGCCGGAGGATTCCAGCGCGAAGCCGAAACTGAGCCGGGCGCTCGAGCTGATGCGGCAAGTCATCGACGAGGGCAGGAACGCGGTGCGAGGTCTGCGCGCGACGCAAAGCACGTCGCTCGACGTTGAGAACGCGTTCTCTCGCATCCAGCAGGAGTTGGTAAGCGGGCAGCACTTGGGTGAGAAGGTGGACTTTCGCGTGATTGTCGATGGTGAACGCAGGCCTTTGCATCCGGTGCTTCGGGATGAAGTCTACAGAATCGGCAGAGAAGCTCTCATCAATGCGTTCCGCCACGCGCGCGCGAATAAGATCGAGATAGAGCTCAAGTACTCGTCCCAGCGCTTATGCATGCTGGTGCGGGATGATGGCTGCGGGATTGATCCCCATGTATTGGAAACCGGGCGCGATGGACATTGGGGGCTGTCGGGAATGCGTGAGAGGGCGGAGGCAATTGGGGCCCGGCTGCAGGTTATGACCAGCGCCTCGGCAGGTACCGAAATTGAGCTATCGGTTCCCGGGCAAATCGCGTTCCAGGACCAGGCCGCCCCTGGGTTGAAGTGGTTTCGCAATCATCGACTGCCAAGGACCAGAAAATGACGGATCAGGCCCGCATTCGAATTCTCAGCGTGGACGACCACCCGTTGCTCAGGGAGGGAATTGCCGCGATCATCAATAGTCAGGAAGACATGGCGCTGGTTTGGGAAGCGTCCACCGGCGCTGAGGCCATTCAACAGTTCCGGGCCAATCAGCCGGACGTTACGCTCATGGATCTCCGGCTGCCGGATGTCAGCGGCATTGATGCGATGATCGCGATACGGGCGGAGTTTCCGGAAGCACGAATCATAATGCTGACTACATTTGAGGGCGACGTGGAGATCCAGCGAGCCCTCGAAGCTGGAGCGCGCGGATATTTGTCCAAGAACATGCTCCCGAGCGAGCTGGTACAAATAGTCCGCCAAGTACACGCAGGAAAGAAGAGCATTCCAACGGAGATTGCGGCTCAACTCGCCGAGCACATGAGCGACGATAGTTTGACCGCCCGCGAAGTGGAGGTTCTGCAGCAGATCGCCGGAGGAAACCGGAATCGCGATATCGCAGAGATGTTGAACATCTCAGAGGAAACCGTCAAAGTTCACATCAAGCACATCATGGACAAGCTGGGAGCTAAAGACCGCACCCAGGCGGTCGGAATTGGCGTGCGGCGGGGGATTATTCAATTTTAAGAACGCCGTCCCTCGAAGGTGGTAGGCAAACATCCCGAAACACGGGGATTCGCCCAGGAATCGGATTCACTACTCTAAATTTAGGCGAGCTTTACGAGCGCCAAAGAAATCTGGGGATAAGTGGGACGCCTATTCTTCGCGTTTCCTGGTGGGGTGCCAGGAATGGCTTTGCTGCTGCTTCGAGCGGTATTTGGTGTAGCTTTGCTTATGCAGGGCGCATGCTATGCCACTGAAACCAACGCAAGCCCGGCCGCGGGGATCTTGGGCGCCGTGACGCTGGCCGCCGGCGGTCTGCTGTTCATCGGGTTTCTCACTCCTATTGCCGGAGTGATGGCTGCCATGGGCGCCATTGGCGTGGCAGTTTCGTGGCTGCCTGGCTGTACGCAGAACTTATTTGATTCAAGATTAGCATTGGCATTTGGGTCGGCGATGCTTGCAGCCATCATTGCGCTCGGCCCAGGATCGCTATCGATAGATGCGCGGCTGTTCGGCCGCCGCGAAATCATTATTCCGCCTCGCGTGCCATCTTCACAAAGGTAGATACCGATGGCGACGCTTTGAGTCGGTCTCATTCGGGCTGCATGGCGCGCCGTCTATAACCCTATCTAGGTATCCGGAGCCAACTCTGAGAAGAGTACTAAAAGATCCACCGATGTGGGGATGGTTTCGACGTCTCACTGGCCATAGTATTAGTCCAAGGAGAATACGACTATGGCCGCCCACGCGATAACCACTATCCCTTTTGAGTCCCCTAATGAGCTGATCGGCTCAAGCAATGGACTTCGGCAAGTTTGGAATTCGATACAAATGGTGGCGCGAACCGATTCGGCTGTTCTAATCCAGGGCGAGACGGGCACTGGTAAGGAACTGGTCGCCAAAGCCGTTCACCAGGAGAGTCTGCGAAAGCACGGTGCCTACATAAAGGTAAACTGCGCGGCGATGCCGGGAGGGCTGCTGGAAAGCGAGCTGTTCGGTCACGAGCGCGGAGCCTTCACCGGAGCGCTGACCCAAACCACCGGCCGCTTTCAACTCGCTCACGGGGGGACGCTGTTTCTGGATGAAATAGGCGATCTGCCACTTGAATTGCAGCCCAAGCTCTTGCGAGTTCTTCAGGAACAGGAGTTTGAAAGACTCGGCAGCACGCGTACCATTCGGGTGGACGTTCGAATAGTGGCCGCCACGAATCAGGACTTGTGGCAGATGGTACAGGAGCGCCGCTTCCGGGCGGATTTATATTACCGGCTGAATGTGTTCCCCATCGCGCTTCCGGCGCTCCGGGAGCGTAAGGTAGATGTTCCGCTTTTGGTACAGCACTTCGTCCGCAAGTTCGCGCACCGGATGAACCGCGACGTTCCGTACATTTCTCCAGAGGTCATGGAAACCCTACTCGATCACGATTGGCCGGGAAATATTCGGGAGTTGCAGAACGTAATTGAGCGCGCCGTGATCCTGTCTTCGGGGCCGGAGCTACGCCTTCCGTTCGGCGAACTTAAGCAGATGACCAGGCGCGACGCGCCGTCGGCTAATCGGACACTGGCCGATGCTGAGCGCCACCATATCACCGAGACGCTTCGGCAGGTCGGCTGGGTGGTGGGTGGGCGCCATGGCGCGGCGGCCCGGTTGGGCTTAGCCCGAACCACGTTACTCTATCGGATGCGCAAGCTCGGAATCGTCGAACAGAGAGCCATGGCCGCTAGCGCTTCAGGGTCGATTTAGGATTCGCACACCACTAGATTCCGCTACGTGAACCTCGGAAGTTAGTCCGATGAAGAGGCCGTGTTCCACCAAGCCGACCACATGATCAAGTTCGCGCGCTAGCGTGTCCGCGGATGCGATCGATTCGAACGTGCAGTCCAGGATAAAGTTGCCGCCGTCGCTATGGTATGGCTCACCGTCCCGATTTCGGCGGAGGGACGGCTTTGCTCCCAAGTCCGCCAGATGGCGCGCCGTCACTTGCCAACCAAACGGTATTACTTCCGCCGGCACGGGATCGTGCGCGCCAAGATGGTTCACCAGCTTGCTGCCATGGACTATGATCACCAGTTTTTTACTAGCGCTCGCTACGATCTTTTCCCGCAGCAGCGCTCCGCCGTGGCCCTTGATCAGATTCAAATTCCCCTCTTCCACCTCATCCGCGCCGTCAATGGTGATGTCCACTTGAGGTTGCTCGGCTAAGCTCGAGAGCGGAATTCCCAACTCGCGGGCTTGAGCAGCAGTACGCTCCGATGTTGGGATGCCAACGATGCGCAGGCCTTCGCGCACCCGCCTCCCAATGGCAGCCACGGCGAACGCCGCCGTGGATCCGGAACCGAGGCCAACGATCAGGCCATCAGTAACTCGTGTGACCGCGGATTCAGCTGCGGCAATTTTTAATTGATTCTCGTCCTGGCTCATTCCATCCCCTCTCCTAATGATAAGGTACGAGTGTCAAACCGGTTCGCCACTGAGATGTCACGCCGTCACGCTGAGCAATCTCAGCCCTTCAATTAGTGCGACATGCACGGCTCCGGGAATGGTGTTCCAAATGCTGCCGTGACGTTCTGCGTTCAGGAGAAACTTGATGACCTCGAATACCGAAAGCGGGATCATAACCATAAGTTGCAACCAATCGGTGGACCGGACCGTTCAAAAACTGGAAGGCATCCTGAAGGCGAAGGGCGTCAAGTTATTTGCGTTGGTGGATCACAGCGGCGAGGCTGAAAGAGCGGGAATGCAAATGCGTCCCACCAAGCTCGCGATCTTTGGCAATCCCAAAGCAGGAACTCCGCTCATGATCGCGTCGCCCAGCATCGCGATCGACCTTCCTCTGAAGATCCTGGTTTGGGAGGATGCCGATCGGAAAACTTGGATTTCGTACAATGCCCCTGCCTACCTGGAGAAGCGGCATGGTCTGACGCCGGAGCTGCTTCAGAATATTGCAGTGGTGGAGGCGCTGGCGCATGCTGCGGCTGAGTGAGACAAACAACTTGCATGACTGATAGCATGATGTTTAGGTGCGGATGCGCACCCCAAGGAGGAGTCCCATGGCCAAGCACAAATCGAAATCCGCCGCCAAAGAAATTTCTCGCGACCATCTCGCGGAGCTATTGAACGAAGACCTTTCACGGGAATACCAAGCCATCATCGCCTACGTCGTTTATTCCCAAGTGCTCAGTGGCGCCGAATATATGGACATCGCCGCTCAGCTCGAAATCCACGCCAAGCAGGAGTTGGATCACGCCCTGATCCTTTCACGGCAGATCGACTACCTCGGCAAGATGCCGGTGGTGACTCCCAAGCCGGTCCGCACATCGAAGAACGCGAAAGACATGCTCCGGTACGACCTCGATAACGAGAACGAGACGATTCGCAATTACCGCGACCGCATCCGGCAATGTGAAACGCTGGGAGAATTCGCGATGGCGGAACAAATTCGCCAGATCCTGATGCAAGAGCAGGATCATCAAATCGATTTGGCCACTGCCCTCGGCGTAGAAGTTCCCGACACTAGCGGTGGTCCCAAAGGCCGCAAGCTGCACAAGCGCCGCTAGCGCTATTTGGAAAAACTGAGCCGCGACCGGCAGGAAGCGCAAAGGGTGCGGCGCGCACCGCCAAACGGACCAGGAACCGGCCCGCGCCGCACTCCGTTTTGCGCGAAGTTCCTTAGAAGCGCTACCACGAACGCACAACGACGCGGCACTTGTGGTAGCGCTCTCTTCCGGTCGCGGTTCGGTTACACCCCTCGTCTACCCAACTAGTGGTATTGGCGCCCTAGCATCTAAGAGGTACAAAAAAAGCATTCCATTTCGTGATGTGATCCTTCGTGCGATGCCGCATAGTATTCCTAACGAGCCGAAAATATTCGGCGCTATTTGACCAAGGAGTATGTATGTCTCGCAAGAAATCGCTTTTCGCGCTGGTGGGTGCACTTTGTGTAATTTCCACTCCAGCGTTTTCACAGGAAGAAGCACCTCTCAGGAATGAGGTCACAGTTCAGGCCTTCGGCAGCTTCTTGAAATCAACTACAAGCAATGGAGTGGAGCAAAGCGCCACCAATAGCGGCGGCGTGCTGGGTAGCTACCGCTTCTTTTTCAATCAGTACAACGGCGTTGAAGTGGACTACGGCTACTCGCTCAACACGCAAAAATACGAATTCTCGAGTGGTTCCGTGGGCGTCAACAGCTACTCGCATGAGGTGTCCGCCGCTTACGTGTTCCGGCATCCGTTCCAGCGCTGGACTCCTTTTCTGCTGGCGGGAGCGGGTGGTCTGCTGTTTGATCCCAGGGATATCTCCGGGATCTCAACACAGGCACGGGCTGCATTCGTCTATGGGGCCGGCGCGGATTTCAAACTATCGGCCCGCGTTTATGTTCGCGCGGAATATCGCGGCCTGGTTTACGATTCGCCAACTTACGGCCTGGAGGCCCTGGCTGGGACTGATCGCGTCACGCATCGCGCGGAGCCGTCTATTGGTTTTGGTTACCGCTTCTGAACCTCTACTAGAGACTGCGGGGCCCGGTAACAATTCGGGCCCTGCTATTATTAGCTGCATCACCTCTTGGCAGCCGATGAGCTGCGAAGGCAAGAAGCCAGACGAGTCATGGCGTGGTCGATCCCCCAGTTGCAAAGCGCCCGGTCAATCAGCCTGCGCTACGGTCTTGCAGTTGTTTCCGTCGCGCTGGCGCTAGCGCCAGGGCTGGTTCTTCAGCACTATAAATTTCACAGCGTGGAGCTCCCGCTGTTCCTGTTTGCGGTGGCCATCACTGCCTGGCAGGCCGGAGCAGGGCCCGCCGTCCTGAGTATTTTGCTCTCCAGCCTTTGCCTGGACTATTTCTTCCTGGAGCCACTTTACAGCTTTGATTTCACGGTTGCCGACATACCGTCCATTATCGTTCTCATAGCCTTCGCGGCTCTGATCGTATGGTTCAGCTCCATTCGACGCCGCATCGAACGGCAGCTTCGTCAAGCTCGCGATCAACTCCAGTTGGAAGTGCAGGAACGAACCCAGCAGGCCAGCTTACTCAATCTCACGCATGACACGATCTTCGTCCGCGATCCTAGCGACGTCATTACGTACTGGAATCGGGGCGCTCAGGAGCTATACGGATGGACGCCGGAACAAGCGGTCGGAAAGCGCTCTCATGAGTTGCTGCGGACCGTTTTTCCGGCGCCTCTCGACGAGATTAACGCGGAGTTGGTGCAGACGGGGCGTTGGGAGGGCGAGCTTACGCACACCAAAGCCGACGGTAGCGGAGTGGTGGTGGCCAGCCGATGGTCTTTGCGGCGCGACCAGCAGGAACGGCCTGCGGCAATCATGGAAACGAACAACGACATCACGTCGCGCAAGCACCGGGAGGAGGAAATTCGTGCGCTCAACCATGAACTTGCGAAACGCTCCACCGAGCTCGAAGCCACCAACAAGGAATTGGAAGCTTTTGCCTACTCCGTTTCGCACGACCTGCGCGCGCCGCTTCGGCACATGGTGGGTTATGCGGAGCTGCTTCGGAAAAGAGCATCTTCGGTGCTGGATGATAAGAGCCAGCGATACATGACGATAATTCTGGAGTCGGCATCCCGGATGGGCAACCTGATTGACGACCTTCTGGCGTTTTCGAGGATCGGCCGCGTGGAGACCCAAAAGACGCCGGTGAATCTAGATCAGCTCGTAAAGGAAGTTCTCAACGAATTGCGGCAGGAGACTGACGGCCGAGATATTGTCTGGAAAATCGACACGCTTCCAGTGTGCCACGGAGACCGCTCCATGCTTCGGCTGGTCTTTAGCAATCTTCTTTCGAATGCGGTGAAGTTCACGCGTGCGCGCCCGCGGGCTGAAATTCAGGTCGGATGCACCGCCGGAGAAAAGGGCGAGGTAACGGTGTTTGTCAGGGACAACGGAGCGGGGTTTGATATGAAATATGTAAATAAACTGTTCGGCGTGTTTCAACGCCTCCATCAGCCGGACGCGTTTGAAGGTACCGGCATCGGTCTCGCTACCGTGCAGCGCATCATCCATCGTCACGGGGGCACGGTGAGGGCCGACGGCGCGGTGGATCAAGGCGCGACCTTCTATTTCTCAGTGCCTAAACTGTAAACAGAAACGAGGACTATGGACGCCAGGCTTGGAAGAATATTGATGGTTGAGGACGACCCCAGAGACGTCGAGCTTACGCTAACGGCGCTGGAGGAATACAACCTCGCCAACGAGGTGGTCGTCACACACGATGGCGCAGAAGCGCTGGATTACCTTAATTGCCGGGCCGAATTCAGCACGCGCTCCAGCGAGAACCCGGCTGTGATCTTGTTGGATCTGAAACTCCCCAAGGTGGATGGCTTGGAGGTTTTACAGCAGATCAAATCCGATCCAAAGCTGAGAATGATTCCGGTGGTGGTGCTCACGTCGTCGCGCGAGGAGAAAGACATGGTGGCCAGCTACCAGCTTGGGGTGAATGCGTATGTAGTAAAGCCAGTCGATTTCCATGAGTTCGTCAATGCCATCCGCGAATTGGGTGTCTTTTGGGCAGTCATCAACGTGCCGCCGCCGGGAAGCTCCCGGAAGTAAGTATGCGCAGTCCTCTGCGGATTCTCTCGCTCGAAGACGATCCCCGCGACGCGGAGTTGATTCGGGAGCTACTGGAAGCCGAAGACATCGCCTGCGAAATCTCGCGGGTCGATACCGAAGCTGCGTTTGTGGCTTCGCTCCAGCAAGGCGGAATTGATCTGATCCTGGGCGATTATACGCTTCCACAGTTCGACGGTGTTTCCGCACTGAGGCTGGCCAGCATCACCTGTCCGGACGTCCCGTTCATTTTTGTCTCGGGAACGCTTGGGGAGGAAGTAGCGATTGACGCCCTCACCGTTGGCGCTACCGATTATGTTTTGAAGACGCGGCTATCCCGGCTAGTGCCGGCGGTGCACCGGGCGCTGCGGGAAGCCGGGGAAAGAGCGGAACGCAAGCAGGCGGATGAGAAGCTGCGGCGGAGTGAGGCTTACTTGGCGGAAGCCCAGAGATTGAGTCACACCGGGAGTTTCGGCTGGGATGTTGCGACGGGCCAGGCCTACTGGTCGCGGGAAACTTTTCGGATATTTGATTACGACCCGGCGGCGCAAGGTTCCATCGAACTGGTGATGCAACGGATTCATCCGGAAGACAGAGCCGCGGTGCAGGAACTGCTGGATCGCGTTACCCGCGACCGGAAGGAGTTTGATTTTGAACATCGGTTGCTAATGCCCGACGGATCCATCAAATACCTGCGCGTGGTGGGCCGTCCCTCGATAAACGAGCGGGGCGGCTTGGAGTACGTGGGAGCGGTTACGGACATCACCGAGCGCAAGCGGGCAGATGAGGCCTTGCGGCGGAGCGAGGGGTACTTAACGGAAGCGCAGAGGTTGACTCGCAGCGGAAGTTGGGCGTGGAAAGTGGCAACTCGCGAAACCTTCTGGTCGCAAGAGATGTTCCGGATTCTGGGTTGTGATCCCGAGAAAATGAAGCCCACTCTGTCGAGTTTTATTGAAATGGTTCATCCCGATGATCGTCTTCGGATTGAGGAACGGGCGAAAATGGAGGCGACACCGTCCCAGGGCGTCGACGCCGGAGTTGACTATCGCATCGTGCTGGCGGACGGAACGGTAAAGCACATCCACTCTGTCTCGCACCCTGTGATGAATGAGTCGGGTGAAGTGGTGGAAGTGGTGGGCACCACCATGGATGTTACCGAGCAGCGCCAGGCGAGCGCTGCCCTGGAGACTGCGTTCGAACAAATACAAGCGCTCAAGGACCAGCTATACAACGAGAACATCGCGCTACGCGAAGAGATCGACCGCTCCTCGATGTTCGAGGAAATTGTAGGCGAGTCACCCGCTTTGCAAGCCGTTCTTACGCGCGTCGCCAAAGTCGGGCCGACGGATTCTACTGTCCTGGTTACCGGCGAGACAGGCACTGGGAAGGAACTGATCGCGCGCGCTATTCACAAACGGTCCCGGCGCGCCGCGCGAGCCTTTGTGAGCGTGAATTGTGCCGCCATCCCGCCTTCTTTAATCGCTTCGGAACTGTTCGGCCATGAGAAAGGGGCCTTCACCGGCGCGATGCAACGCCGCCTCGGCCGCTTCGAACTGGCCGAAGGGGGGACTATTTTTCTGGATGAGATTGGTGAACTCCCCGCGGAGACTCAGATCGCTCTGCTGCGCGTTCTGCAAGAGCGCGAATTCGAGCGCGTGGGTGGAAGCAAATCAATTCGTGCGGATGTGCGAGTGATTACGGCCACCAATCGCGATTTGCAGGTATCCATTGAGGCAGGCACATTTCGCCGCGATCTCTACTACCGGCTTAATGTCTTTCCCATCGAGATGCCGCCGCTGCGGGAAAGAAAAGAAGACATTCCGCTACTGGTGGAGTACTTCATCCATCGCTTTGCCACCAAGGCTGGAAAGAAGATGCACGGCATTAACCGCGCGACGCTGGACCGGCTAAAATCGTACGCGTGGCCGGGTAACATTCGTGAGCTTCAGAATGTGATTGAACGGTCCATCATCGTCTGCGAAACCGAGAACTTCGCGGTGGACGAAAGTTGGCTTTCCTGGACGCCGGACGAGACCGATCAGGGGGACCGTCCACGTCTCAGAATGTCGGCCGCGGAAGAGAAGAAAATGATTGAGGCAGCGCTGGCTGACGCCTCGGGACGTATATCGGGGCCGTCCGGCGCCGCAGCGAAACTCGGCATTCCTCCGTCTACGCTCGACTCAAAGATAAGGGCCTTCAAGATTAACAAGCATCGCTACAAGACCGTCTAGCGGAATTCACGAAATTCGTGAATCCACGGTTTTCGTGATGTCGGCTAAATACTAACCTATTTTGTTTCTTAGGTTTGTGGAAGGTCATCCGGTTGCAGCCATAACCGACAAGTTGCTGAAGATACGAAGATACGAGGACCGTGGACTCGTGACCTTCATTCTCAGCGGTCGAATAGAGGAAACAGATGTGGCGGAGTTGCAGAAGCTTCTCGAGGCCCAAGCAGAACCGGGTGACATTACGTTCGACTTGGAAGAAGTAAGGCTTGTGGATCGGGAGGCAGTCCGGTTTCTGGCAGCTTCGGAAGTCCGTGGCATAAAGCTGAAGAATTGCCCATCTTACATTCGTAAGTGGATAGAAACAGGGAGGGATACAAGCCATGAACGTTGAAGTTGCACGATTTCCTATGGAGGAACGGCGGCGGGAGCGTGCGCGCATTGCGCGAGAACTGCATGACACGTTGTTCCAGGGCTTTCTGGGAGCATCCCTACAGCTCCACTATGCGGTGGAACAGGTACCCGTGGATTCGCCCGGAATGCCGTCGCTTAGCCGAGCCGTGAGGTTGGTGCAGCGCGCGATTGACGAAGGGCGCGAGGCTTTACAAGGTCTGCGGTCGTCCCGAATGGCGTCGATGACTCTTGAGGAGGCGCTTTCCGGTGTTCGGGACGAATTCACGGCCGGAGGGGGCTCGCGGTGCCGAATTTTCGTTAAGGGACAGCCGAAGGCACTGAAACCTGCGGTGCAAGAGCAGATCTCCCAGATCGGGCGGGAAGCGCTGTCCAACGCATTGCGCCATTCCAAGGCGACTAACATTGAAGTTGAGGTTGAGTATTCACCTCGCAGTTTGCGCGTGGTGGTACGTGACAACGGCTGCGGGATCGATGCGCAAATGCTACGAGAGGGGAAGAGCGCGCACTGGGGACTGGTAGGAATGCGCGAGCGGGCGGGGGGTATCGGCGCACAACTCCGAATATGGAGTAGACCAGGTGCCGGCACTGAGGTGGAAATTTCTGTTCCCAGCGAGGTGGTAGCCGAAGCCTGTGCCTAAGGCCTGGCCGAAGACTCTTCTGGTTCCGCGCTTGCTGCAGATGGTATTGCTGCTAGCGCCCCTACTTACTATTTCCTACGCCGCGACTAGGGGTTTTGCGGTTGGGCCGCAATACGGTTCAACGCACGTATACGTGGCGCCGGAGAATTTTGACCGTCTGGTGGCAAGTCTTCTGGCAGTCTTCGGCGGCGCCAGCTCGAAGCCAGGCGTTTTCACTGTTACTCCAACACCGAGCAGTAGTATGGTGCAAATTGTATTGACTCCCGCCGGTAGCTTATCCGTATTCGGGTTCAAGACGCCGATTCCTTATCCATTCGGCGCGGAGCGTACTGGCCATCTGGTTACCGACCTGGACGGCGCTACGCGCGCCGCTCGTGCAGCCGGCGCGGATGTGCTGGTCGGTCCATTTAACGATCCGATCGGACGGGATGTCATCATCCAGTGGCCCGGCGGTGTCAATATGCAGCTGTATTGGCATACCACGCCGCCCTCCTATGCACCGCTTCAGAGCGTTCCCGAGAACCGTGTCTATGTCTCGCCAGATCGGGTGAGGGCCTTTACTCGAACCTTTATCGCCTTCTCTCATGGCAAAATCGTATCCGACAATGCCAAGGCGCCGGGCGTTGAGATCGGTCGGCCCACCGATACGTACGGCCGAGTTCGGATCGAATCGGCTTTCGGCAAGCTAGCCGTGCTCGTGACGGACGGTCATCTTCCTTTTCCTTACGGCAGGGAAATCACCGGGTACGAAGTCGCGAATCTCGCCGATACTCTCGCCAGGGCCAAGTCGGCCGGAGTTTCAGTGCTGGCCGGTCCATACACCGCCGATCAAAGGGACGCTGCCTTTGTGCAATTTCCGGGAGGTTACATAGCCGAGATCCACTCCTCGGCGGGAACCGGGTCAAGAGCCAGTGCCGCGCACCACCACCCAGGCAGTCCGCGCCAAAATCTTGCAGTCGATCCAAAGTGATCGGTCCCGAATATATTCCAAATCCATTCGAACCCAGTCGTCGAAGTTGCTGATTCGATTCCTACCTCTGACCTGCCAGAAACACGTGATGCCCGGCTGCGCACTGAGCTTTCGTTTTTGCCACAGTTCATAACGCTCCAGTTCAGAAGGACCAGCCGGCCTGGGGCCAACCAGGCTCATGTCTCCCTTGAAAACACTCCATAATTGGGGAAACTCGTTGAGGCTGTACTTCCTCAAGAACCTTCCTAGCGGAGTCACGCGGGGATCCTTAGCGATCTTGAACACAGGCCCGGTCATCTCGTTCAGATCCGCGAGTTGCGCACATCGTTCCTCTGCGTCGGCAACCATGGTGGTGAATTTATAGCCTGTGAAGCGGCGTCCCCGGTAGCCGACCACATGCCACGGATAGAAGACCGGTAGCCGCGGGGTTGTAACCTTGATCGCGATGGCAATTAATAAAAATACTGGTGCCAGCAGGATCATTAGAATCCCGCTCACCGAGATGTCCAGCACGCGCTTGAGGTAGAGCCAATCCGACTCGGCCTCGGATGGCGCGAGTGTCAGGTTGGTCTGTGGAACCAGGTCAGCTAGCGATGCATTGAGGACAGCTTCCGGCACAATTTCCGCGGTCACGCGAAAGTAATCGCAGGTTTTGATTGCTTGATCCAGCCACGGGCTCCAGCTCTCCGGCACAACCATGATCACCCGTTGGATTGCAACGTGGATTAGCACGCGATCCAGGTCTTCAACTTCACCAAGCGTTTCGAGCTGCACGCACTGCTCGGCGTCTTCGAGCAGCGGAAAATATCCCATCAGCCGGTACTCCGATTGCGATCGCGATCGCGCCAGGCCTGCCGCAATTAGCTTGGCAGCAGCGGGCTTCGCGATGATCGCGATCTCTTCGGCGTACATTCCCTCCCGGAGTCTGTAAGAGAACCACGCGCGGCCCACGAAACGTGGAAGGCAAATGGCGACGCAGCTCATTCCTGTCAGAGTGAAGACGATCGGGCGGCTCAATCCCGTGCTGAGTAACGCGAAACCTACCAATGACGAGAGGATACCGCACAGCAGAATCTGAACCGGAGGCTGATTCCGTATAGGGCGATGGCCTCCGAGAACCTCAATGCAGAGCACGGTGGCTGGGGCCGCTAGCAGAAACACTCGAAGATATTCGCTAGGAGTGGGTGCTAAGTATGACGTTGCCAGGTAAGCCGCCAACAGTGTGCCCAAATCCAGCGCCCAGTAGAGTTTTTGTCGGGCGGAGATCAGAGTCTGAATCCTGATGCGCGCGCATCGCTGTGAAACATCCGGACGGTCTCGAGTGAATAATCGGAAAGGCTCTTGCCGAGGAGTCCCAGCTTGATCAGAATGTCCTTGGTTGCGGTGAGGACGTGACAACCCAAGGTGTCCGCCTGAATGACGTTCAACAACTCCCGAGGGCTAGCCCAGATGAGTTCGGCATTCGGCGCACAGCGAAGCATCTCCACCGCGGCTGCCATCATGGGCACCGGATCAACCCCCGTATCCGCTATGCGGCCGGCAAATATTGAAACGTATGCTGGAGCGCCACCTCGCACAGCCCCGGTAACAGCGAATACCTGTTGCAAGGTCATCAGCGCCGTTACGTTGATCTTGATCCCGTCATGACTAAGGCGGCGGATCAGCGGAATGGAAGGCTCTCCTCTTGTGTTCGTGATCGGGATCTTGACGAACACGTTGGCGCCCCAGTTCGAGATGACGCGCGCTTGGCGCTCCATTTGCTGGAAATCGTCGGCGAACACCTCGAAAGAAACCGGACGGTCCGGGATCGACACCAGGATATCGCGGGCGAATGCCTGGTAATCCTTCACACCCGCCTTACGCATCAGGGTGGGGTTGGTGGTGAATCCTTGAATCCACGGATTGCGGTACATTTCGAGCATGTCAGACGCATCCGCGCCGTCGGCAAAGATTTTGACATTCAGCGCCGCCACCGGGTTGTAGCGGGCTTCAGCCAAAGGCGTCATGGTAATTGCTGGTGTAGTCACGTGCTGTCTCCTTCAACTACAAATGACTCGGGTGGCGGCAACCAGGTCGGGGACCCGGAAATGAGGCTGCAGGCGCAAAGGCTCCTGATATCCCCGGTCGACCAGAATGGTGGTGCATTTGGCCGCATGGCCGCAGTCGATGTCGCGCCAGCTGTCTCCGATCCTGTAACTGGTGTCGAGTGGAATGTTGTGCTCGGCGGCCGCAGTTAGCAGCAGGCCCGGCCGGGCTTGCGGCAGGGGCATTGATTCGCGTCGTTGCGTGCCGCGGGCGACGTCCGGCTGATTGGTCACGACGCATAGCCAGAAGCCGCGTTTCCGGAGTGTTGCGACAGCATCGAGCGCGTCAGGCGCGTAAGGCTTCCCATCCCGCACAATTGACCGATTGAGCAAGCCGGCCCGGTCGAGGAATACCGCCTGGCCGAGAGGCCCGGCTAGTGATGGGATTCCCACTTCATTTCGGCCCGTTTCAAAAGAGGATGCGAGACCATCAAGTGCCAAACCACAGCCTGAAACACTTCGGTGTGAGGAGTTATATGACCTGGGTTGACGGTTGGGATAACGACCCAGGCATCCGCGACCTTCGCCGCGTAACCACCGTCTCGCCCGACGATGGCCACGATGTTGGCGCCCCGCGGAGCGGGCATACCGCAATGCGAAAACCAGATTCGGGCTCACGCGTTTTTCGAGGCTGCCGCCACCAACGTGAGAGAACCAGAACGCAATCGCCGGGCCGCAGATGACTCACCCGCAGCCACCCATCGAAAGTGCTGGCCCAGCCTTCGTCGTTGGTCCGGGCCGTTAACTCCGCAACGTTGTCAGTGGGGGTGTAGGCCTCCAGCCCCGCGATCTTTCTGAAATCGTTTACGGCGTGCGAAGCGTGGCGGCACTGCCACCCACGCCTAGCTAGGATAAAGAGGCGCCCTCGCCGCGTTCGAGTTTCGGCCAAAATCAAAACCACGGCTTCGATTGCATCGGCGCCAGTTGTCCGACGATTTGACGAACTTCGGAAAGATATTGCCGGCAAAACTGAGCCGTGTAAACTTGGCTCTTGGCGCTGGATGGTGAGGACATTTTTTGTCGGATTCGAACTTTGCGCCGGATTACTTGACCACCATGAAAGCGACTGACCCACCGGGCACTGAATAGATCTCACGGTCTCTCGAAAACTCCGCCAGCCACTTCGAAACGCCATTGACACCCGCGCGCCCAAAATCGTGCCACGCGATCACACTGCCTGGATGACAGCAGCGGAGCGCGTTCTTCGTGTCGGAACGAACGTATTCATAGGAATGGGCTCCGTCGATGAAAAACAGATCTACTTGTCCGGCGTGCGACGTGAAATCGAATGTCGCGCTGTCCCCAAACAGACATTGGATGTTACTCTCAACCTCGGAACCACTAAACAGGTAGGGTTGTGGGCGCGATTCAATATGAAGGTCGTCGATATAGGTGGTCTTTAAAAGAATGGGTTGCTTGACCCCAGTTTTTGGCAAATCGAGGGTGAATACTTGAACACCGGCCGGCGCGTTCAGCGCAAAGTGCAGCGCGGTATAGCCATACAGCGTTCCAATCTCAAAAACCACTCGTGGTTTTAAGATGAGCGTGAGCATACAAAGGCTTACTATGTCGACGACGTAGGAAGCGTTGAGATGAAACCAGTTCTCCTTATTCGGTATGGTCGCCAAGCGTATATCAGAGATCGCGTTCGCTTCGCCCAGCACCTCGAAGACATTCTTCTGGGGGAGCCCACGGGTATTGGTGAACGTTTTATGAAAGAACAGCATATCCGAGACGTAACTGGCAAAACGTCGCGGATTCCGCCAAAGGGGTATGGAGACCAGGTTCGCGCCCAGTAGCATATTGCGCGCTGCTACTACGCAAACGGAACCGAGCTGTAATAGACGGCCAGAGGGCATCGTTACTAGGAATTTGCGAGGACTAAAGAGAGCGATTGTATCCCCTCAAACGAGCCGGCCTCGTAGAATCGCTCGCCCACCTCAAAGGCAGCCAATTCATTTCGAGCCAGAAGTTTTTGGTGAACCACCGCCAGATCGTGCGGCTCACAGGGGAGCGCCGCGAATGCGGACCGCCGAAACAAGTTCAAACTATAGTCGATGGAATGCATATTCGGCGTGAGGCATTCCTTGTCATAGCGGATGATCTGGCCGTCGTGAAATTCTACATTGCTCGGTCCCCAATGCCCTTCGTTGCGAAATACGGTCATCAGTGCCTGTTTTTCCGAGCTGAAGAACGGACAAAGAATGCCTCGCCCAACATCGGTCGCGCTTTCCGGATGGCGCCAGCCGTTCCGAGCAGAGCCGGGCCATCCCAGGAGTATGCTATGGACAAGCCGAATGCGTGGCCATCCCCGACGAAATCGCGAATCCTGTCCCCCAAGTAACCCACGCAAAGGACCACACGCTCTATGCCCTGGCTTCGCAACAAGCGTAACTGATGGGCGATGAAGGGCTCCCCTTGAATGGGGAGCAGCGCCTTCGGAATCGTTTCTGTGTTCGGCCGGAGCCGGGTGGCTAGACCACCTGCCAGAATCGCTACAGGAAGCACAGCGTCTCTCTCTCGGGGCAGTCGGCGTTCTCAAGAATGCGCTACTACTTTCGTGCCTTCAAAATCGAACCGAAACCGCACTTCGCGCAAGCCTGTTTGGCACATGGCGCGGCGTAACCTGGTCTTGTCCTCGGTGTAAAACATCAGAAATCCGCCGCCACCGGCTCCAATCAGCTTTCCTCCCAGTGCTCCGTTCTCCATGGCGAGGGTGTAATAGGAGTTGATACAGCCGTTGCTCATCCCGGCGGTCCGCTTTTTCTTATGTTCCCAATGCAAGCGCATGATCTCGGCGAAGCCGCGCAGGTCTCCCGACTCCAAAGCAGCCTTGCTGTCATATCCCAGGCGTTTGACAAAATGGAGATTCTCGATCATCGCCGGGTCACCCTGCCTGCTGCGCGTATCCTGATCCTTGAGGATGCCGGAAGCGCTGCGGGTGTAGTTCGTGAAAAACAGAACTAGATTGTCCTCCAAGTTGTGCAGCGTCATTGCGTCCGGGCGTAAGGGAGTGACGGTTACGCCATCGTCGGAATGAAAATCGAAGCAGGTGACTCCTCCAAAGGAGGCGATGAACTGATCCTGCTTGCCGATCGGCTCACCGAGGCGATCAATCTCGATGTGGCAAGCCTGCTGGGCCAGTTCTTTTCGGCCGATGCTGTGACGTTTGAGACTGTGGAGCGCCCGCAACAAGGCCGTGGTGAAGCTTCCCGAAGAGCCCATGCCGGTGCCGGACGGGATGTCCGACATACTCATGATCTCCAGGTGAGGGATTCCGATATCCACCAGCTTCAGCGCTTCCCTGACAATCGGATGCTGGATATCCTCAACCTGGCTGACCACCTCCGTCCTCGAGTACTTCAAGATTACTTCCTCCGTGAATGTCTCATGGAGGGTGATGTAGACGTACTTATCGATTGCAGCGGAGATGACAAAACCCTCGTGCTCCCGGTAGTAGGACGGGAGATCGGTCCCACCGCCGCCCAACGAGATACGCATAGGACTGCGCGCAATTATCATGGAGTGGAATCTCCGTAAACTCTCTCTACAACGCGTAACACAGCCTGCGTTTCTCGGATCCCGGGAATTGGATCACGATCGAGGCGGATGTCCTCCAGGAATTCGTCGAACTCCAATTCCCAGGAATTGTCAGCCATTGGGTACTCCCAGATGGTGGTCTCAGGTGGGCCCATGCAAGGGAGCATCCGATAGAAGGCAAGTTTCTCGGTTCCATACGATCCACCCAATCCTGTGGCTTCCAGCTTTCCGGTCCGGCCGCAGATTTCGACTGAAAACGTGTTTTTCCACTCAGTCCAACTTGTGTGAAGGAAAGCCGCCTTTCCGGATGCGGTCTTAAGCAGGAGGAAGGCATTATCTTCTACTGGCATGTTCCAGAAATACGTTGCGATGTGACCGGTGACGTTGCTGAAGTCGCCCAGGAACCAACGCGCCAGGTCGATCAGGTGCACGCCTTGGTCCAGCAACTCTCCGCCGCCGGAAATCTGTGGGTGCGCGCGCCACTCCCGGTCATATCCGGGCCTTCCGCCATGTCCGTAACGGCCGCGCACGTACATCAGCTCGCCCAACATCCCGGAAGCGGCAATCTTATAAGCCTGCTGTAGGGAGTGGTGATAACGGTGATTGAACCCTACGCGCACGCACGAGCCGGTCCGCTGGGATTCGCGCAAGACTCCATCGAGTTCGGATGCCCTGCGCGCGCCGGGCTTCTCGATCAGGACGTGCTTGCCTGCTGATGCAGCTGTCTCTGCAATGCGGGCCAGGAGATCGTGCGTGGTGGCTACCACAACAACATCCACCTCGTTATGGTTCGCAGCCACTCGCCAGTCGGACCAGGTCTGGGCCCCGCGAAACTTGCGAGCCAATTGTTCCGCGCGTTCCGGCACGACGTCGCAGCAGCCCACCAGCCGGCAACTCCGCAACGAGAGAGCGCGCTTTTGGCCAATCAGGCCGCATCCGATGATGGCAACGCCTGGTTCCTTAGACATTAATTGCTCAGACATTTGCTCCAGACGTGGAGTTAGGCCGCGGTCAGATATTGGTGGAGCAACATTTCAGAGATGTCCCTATCGTCTTCTGTCATGGCACAAATGTCGTAGTAATATACCGCAGGTTTCAAGTCCATCCGGCTGCTGCGTACATAAGCATTGAGTGTATGCAGATGATGAGTTTCAGAACCCGATAGGCGAAGCATATGGTTGCCGGAGTTGTCGAAAACGTGAAACTGCGTATAATCCAGCTGGCGGAGCCGCTCAATCATGGCCCGACACTCGCGCTCGACGGCAATAGGTCCGATCGGCAAATACTCCATGAAAATGATGGGCCGCACTTTGGCCAGCAGGTCGCTCGAAGCCATAATTATTTTGGCATCCATGCCGTCGGTATCGATTTTGAACAGCCGTGCATTTTGGAAACGGGGGTGTTCGGAGAGTATTCCGGCAAGGCTGCGGAAGCGAATGGCCTCACTATTATGAGGTGCATCGCCGTTCAAAGAGATGGATGCCGTGCCCGCGCTAGTTTCGACGTGGCCGGCCTGAGCGTCGTCGTCGATCCACACATAGCTCGGCTCGATCTCCGAGGATGGCGAGATGCGGCCGAGATTCGCCCTCAACTTAGGCAAATAAGCGGGATTGCCTTCGACGCATAAAATGGACACTTGCGCGCTGGTTGCCATCATCGCGGCCGTGCCTCCAACATTCGCGCCAATATCAACGGCAAAAAGTTTGGGATACTTTTTCAACAAGAGTGTGCAAAGCTCCGTCACCGGCTCGTCAAGACGGCGGTGACAGAACCGATACCAATCCAGCCGGTGTCCCGCAGGCAGAGCAAGTGGATGGCCTCCTATAACCACTGTCCGGGGAATATATGTGGCCAACTTTCTGACTATCAGGTTACCGATCATCATCATCGACTGACTCCTGTTCCGAACACGCTGGCGGAGCGAGGTTTGAGCACGAATACGCCTTGCCGCGGACGCCAGCCGCGGCGCTCGAGCATCCTGTCTAGTGCTGCCAAGCACCATCTGGGCGATAGGCTGAGGGGAATGTTCAAGGCTGCCGCCAACACCCTATCAAGTACCATTCCCGCCCGGCCGGCTGACATTCGGCGGCGGCGCTCATCAAAGGATGATTTCCAGTCCCAAGCCAACCCGTCCGCGAGAGATAAAACGCATTCGCCATCGAGAGCGCCTAAGCGATGTAAGAACGATTCGAAGTTGTACCAGCGGACGTGATAGTGTCCAGAACTTAAATGTTCCGGGTTTATCAATTGCTGCTCGGATACGACGCCGCTGAACGGAAAATCCAGCGGGACGAGAATCACCAGATGGCCGCCGGGCTTGGTCATTCTGAGCATCGCCCGCATGAAGTCTATATCGTCGGCCACGTGTTCTACGACGTGCGACGCAATGACCACGTCAAATGACCCGGCTTCGAAGGGGAATGGTTCGCTCTCGGATGGAATCTTGAGATCAACTTTTCGGTACCCCTTGCGCCGTGCAAGTTCATTTGCTTTGGCAATAGCAGTCGGCGATAGTTCGCTACCGCAGAGGGTGCAGGACGGATCGAAGAGAAAAGCGAGCATCCCGTTTCCGAAGCCGACGTCGAGAATGGTTTTGTTCGCCCGGCCAATGCTTAGTTTGTCGAGCACATAGAGGACGTCTTTTCGGGCGAGTTCTAGATTGAATTGAAAACGTTGTTTGAGGCGGGAGCCGGCCGCCCATTGGCTCTCGAAGTAGTTCGCGTTCAAGGTGCGTGCATCAGGCATAAATAGATTGTGTGATTAAGGATTAGTAGACGATTCCCGTGTCGCGGCTCATGTATGCAAGGTCCCCGTCGAGTTCCCCGATGCGCCGCGCCGGCACGCCGCCATACAGTCCACTTTCAGCGTAGGACTTGTTGAGCAGCGACTTTGCGCCAAGTACGGAATAAGAGGGCAGGCTGGCTCCCTTAAGCACCGTGCAGTCAGTCCCGATGAAGCAGTAGTCGCCAATGGTGATAGCACCTGAATCCTGTCGATTCAAACGAAGATCGATGCCGTGCGTTAAGAACGTGCTCCGAACGCCGGCGATAGTGGTGAACTGGCCAATGACGATTCGATTCGTACAATCCAGGTAGTGGTGCGACGTAATTCCGGAGTGGATTCCCAGCGCGAGTTCCGCCCGGCGCTCAGGCTGGTGCTGGTAGTAGGGAGTGTTCTTCAAAGCTCCGGAAATTGTGTTGAAGTTTCCAATGAGGCTGTCTGCTTCCATCAACAGATCGACATTCCCGATGAGTGTGCCGTGCAGAATCCGGGCCCGCGCCTTCATGATGAGCCGTTCGCCGAAAACCAGTGAATAGCCGATCTTCGCGGAAGGATCTATGTGGAACCCGAGCGCCTTTATCAGGGCGCGGCGGCGTAGCGGCCAAGGCAACAAAAAGCACAAAACCGAGATTAGGATTCGTATGCGGCGGCCTAACATAGACGTCGATCAGAAGCGGGCACGCTTCCGCGCCACACTACTTCCAATAACAGACGTTACAATTAGCCGCGTATTTTCGGGAACGCGGCCAACGCTCGAACACTCGCTGATCCAACGCATTCAGATGTTGATACAAACCCTTGGTTAAACGAGACTGCGGCGGCAACGCCTTGCACGGGTATGCTAGCAAGCTGAAGTAGAAAACCTCGTATCGGGTGAAACACTCGGAGAAATCACGGAGCGCCCATTCGAACAGATTGGACTCATCCAGCCATTGGGCTCTCGCACCTCGTATACCGCGAATTGCGGCGACGACCGGGTTGTGCCCCAGCGGTTCATAGATAAACAGAGCCTTTCCTCCGGCTCTTAGAACGCGACTAAACTCTTTCGACACCTGGGATAGATTGTTCGCAAGGTGATGCATGGATGCTTGTCCTACCACCACATCGAATGATTCAGCGGGAAACCGGCTCAGGTTTGCGGCATCCCCGCAAATGAAGTTCACATTGGAAAGGCTCCCGAACTGCCTTGTCGCTGCTTCCAGGCGTTCTGCTGAGCTGTCAATCGCGACCACCTCCACCGCGGGATTCTGCGCTAACCACCCCGCCAGTTGTCCTTCGCCACAACATACTTCGAGGACTCTTTTTCCTTCCAGCCCACCCTCCAACAGCGCACTGTAGCCTTGCACAAACACGGCATCCGTCCCGCTATAGTGACCACACACACTTTGAACGTCCGCAATGGTCATATTTGCACCGGCTTAGATGCCAGCGTTTTCTCAAACACCGAATGAAGCAGGGCGGCCTGGGTGCTCCACGACAGGTTTTTCTCGGCGTGGGCGCGGGCACGGATTCCCATTTCCTTAGGATTGCGGTTATTCATCAAGGATGCCGCGGCGTCGGCGAATTCGCCGGGTTCAGCGTGGGAGAGAACTCCGAATTCACCGTCCGCAAAGAGACCCGCAACATCACCTACCGTGGTTGCGACAACCGGCTTACCCGCAGCCAGGTAGTCGCAAACTTTCCAGGGCCAACGCCCCCGGTTGGCAATTGAATCGCACAGGGGTAGCCACATCGCGTCGCAGGCGGCCACATGAAGTTGCACGTCATCGAAAGGAAGCCAGCCGGTTTCGTGAATGTTAGTCCAATCCACCTCTTGCCGCAATTTGGACCTGAAATTACTAACCGCCAGCAAACGGCTTTTGGGGTGCAGCTTTCTCAGGCGCGCGAAGGCACTCACTAAAAACCCAGCATCGCGCGGAAAGATCTTGCCGACGTAGCCGAAGACCCACTCGGCAGGATCGATTCCCAAGGCCTTGCGCGCGGCCAGTTTGTCGCGGGGCCGAACCTTGTCGAGTTCGACGCCGGGCAGCACCCGGGAGATCCGTTCGGGCTGGACGCCCAGTCCAATGGCACGCTGTCTGAGCGCGGAGGATAAAACGACATAGTGATCTACGCGTCGCGCGAAGGCTTCCTCGAAAAATGTTTCCACGGGGCTGAAAAGGCGGTCCGCTAGATGGTTTAGGCCAACCGAACGCTCGAACGTGGTGCCGCCGCGCCCCCACCAATCCCCCCAGTCCACCACTAAAGGCACATGATTTGCGTACTTGGCAACCAGCGCCGGGAGAATTGATACTGGGCGGGAATCTATCGCCATAATGAGATCGAATCTCTGGCGGGCTGTCCGCAATATGCGATAGATTGTGTCCCACGGATCCCAACCTGTGCGGAGTCTGCCCCAAAGCAAATCCGGCGCCTGGATAGTAAGGATGTTGCCATTTTGAAGTGTCGAGGCTTGAAACCGGTTCGAGGGAGAAATGGTGACAACCGTCACCTGGTAACCCATCGGCGCCAGTTGCGCCGCGAATTCTGTCGCCCGGGGCCCGTGGGTCAACATCAATAGACGAATCCTACGATTCATGTTTGCTGGCTACTCAATTCCAGTCACGGGCCGAGTCCACCCGTGGCTCCCGTAAGGATGATGTTCAGATCCGAGAGCGGCAGGCTAGCCATCGGTTTGGGTTCGCTCCAGTACCCAGGGATTTGCTACCAAATAGTCGAGCGTGCGTCCGATGCCTTCTCGAATGGTGTACTTGGGCGTCCAACCGAGTTTCCGAATCCGGTTGCAGGAAAGAAAGATAAACGGATTGTCGCCGATCCAGCCGTTCTTGCCACCGCTATAGCTGAGCCGCGGGCTTACGCCTAGCCGTTCTGAGATCCAATCGATGGAGTCGTTCACCTGGCAGTATTCGTCCGTACCAAGGTTGTAAATATTGACCAGCTCCGGAGACTTCTCGATTGCGAGTTGGATCGCACTCACGCAGTCCTCAACCAGGAGATACGATTTACGCTGCGTGCCGTCGCCTAAAACGCGTAGCGTTTCAGGATTCTGGCGCAACTGGCGATAGAAATCAAAGACGTGGCCGTGCGTATAGCGCTCTCCGAGAATTGAGACGAAGCGGAATATGAATGCAGTTATCCCGAACGCCTCGGCGTAGGCGGTTATGATTCCCTCGGCGGCTAGTTTCGAAGCGGCATAGAGCGAGGTTTGAACGGGGAACGGCGCTTCTTCGGGTGTCGGAATTACGTGGTGTTGGCCGTATACCGAACCGGTTGAAGCGAAAGCAATTCGGGAGACTCCCTGGCGTCGCATGGACTCCAGCACGCGAGCGGTAACGATGGTGTTCTGCTTGAGGTCTCGGTCCGGGTATTGCGGACCGAACCTTACGTCGGCATTCGCCGCCAGGTGAAAAACGATATCCGCCCCGGGAAGCACTTCGTCGAGGGCGTCGCTCTCGAACAGATCCGCCTTCACGAATTGAAACCTACACGATTGTCTGGCCTCGCTCAGGAACTCCAACTGTCCCGTGGACAGGTTGTCCACCCCGATCACTGCATGTCCGGCGCGCAACAGCCCGTCGGTCAGATTGCTCCCGATAAAGCCGGCCGCGCCGGTGACTACAGCCTTCAAGACGTCATCCTCATACTCTATGAACGGCTTTGCGGCAACACTCGAGCGTGCCGGACGCGGACTTTTCCCAGGAGAATTCCCGGGCTCGAATGTGACCTTTTTCAATCAACTCGGCCCGTAACCCGGCGTCCGTATGGACTCGGTGCAGAGCCTCCGCCATCTCCTCGGTGTTGTCGGGAGCGGCCAGCAGCCCGGCTCCCGCCACAATTTCTGGTAGACAGCTCGCGCGCGCCGCTACGATAGGCAGAGAAGCCAGCATCGCTTCCACCAGCGGCTTGCCGAAAGTTTCGGCGCGTGAAGGATAAAACAGCATTCGAGCCTTGCCAAAAAGCTGAAGTAACGCCGGCTTTGGCACTTTCCCCAGGAAGTGTACCCGGTCTCCGATGTTCAAGTTTTTCGCCAGCCGTTCGAGATCGGATTGGATACCGTAATCGTCGCTACCCACCATAGCCAGGTCCAGGTCGTCTTTATACCGGTCGATCAGGCGTGCAAACGCCCGGAGGGCGCCGTCCGGGTTCTTGTAATGCCACAGCGTGGAGACGTAGAGTATGAACGCAGGCCGCAAACCGAATTGCGCCGTAATCTCTGAGCTGCCCGAGCCGGGCTGGCGGTCGCCGAAGGCTGTATCTACAGCCTCATAGACCACCTCGATATTTCGCGCCGCTACACCCATGCTGGTTCGGATTGCTTCCTCGGTCGCCTTGGAGTTGGCCATGACGACGGTTGCCCGCTGCGCCGAAAGGTCGAACATGAAACGGCGGTAAGCCAAACGCAACCGATTGAAATTTCCGCCATCGCGAGAATCCAGGAAGTTCTCCGGCGCGACGCGATGATGCACTGTGCAGGTCTTCACTACCG
Source organism: Bryobacteraceae bacterium (assembly GCA_050011295.1). Taxonomy (GTDB): domain Bacteria; phylum Acidobacteriota; class Terriglobia; order Bryobacterales; family Bryobacteraceae; genus Palsa-89. Next base: position 33,897 of record JBEKJJ010000012.1, on the reverse strand, counting down.
TGGGACAACCACAGAGAAGAGGTAACTGGTTCAGCCCGAACAATACGTCCAATCGAAGTCTCCGGGCGAGGATCGGATAGTAGAATTGCTGGACGGCGATTCGCAACGGGATGCATTCGTTAGAGACGAAACAATTCACAAAATTGACGTTCGGCGCTTCAAAGTAGAAAAAATCACGATTCTTGGGACTAACAAAAACATAGAACTGACAGTTTGGCCCGGCCATCGAGAGTGCAACCAGGTGACGGCGCAGGAAGTCGATGGCGCTGCTCGGTTTCAACGGATTCTCAATCAGAGTGTCGTACCCGATCCGCATTTGTGGTTAAGCCAATTCGCGATCCAATCCCGGCAGGGACGCCTCCGCCGGAGATTTCGAATAACCACCGGTGTATGCGGCAGTAGTGCCCAGCGCCAATATCAACCAATACGCGGGGTTCCAGAAGATCAGATTCGAACAAGACGAAATGATCACGATCACCACGCCGGCGAATATACCTGCCGGCAGCGCTTCGCGATTGGCCCGTGCCGTCCGCAGCCCTGCTCGCACTACCGATGCGTGAAGCCACAGATATGCCGCAAAGCCGAGCAGGCCGGCGGAATGCAGTACCTCCAGCGGAAAACTGTGGCTTCCCCCACCCTGCGCCGGATAGTACTCGAGATACGCGTCCTGGCCCCTGCCAATTAGGGGGTTCGAGACAATATCGCGAGCCATTTCCGACCACATTTGAAGGCGCGCGTTAACGGTCCCCTGCGAGTAGGAGCTCAAATCCGCGAGCACCAATGTTCGGCCGGCGAAAGACTGCCAGTAGGGTTGCATCAGAGGGATCGCACTTAAGGCGGCGAGCAGCACAACGATGATCGCTGGAATCGCGACGGCTGCCGCGAATGTACGTTTCCAGTTGACTTTCCGAAACCCGATTATGCCAACCAGCGCGAGACCAATAGCCACATCCAACACCGCCTGCCGTGAGAATCCGATCACGATTCCAACCATCGCCCCAGCCGCCAATGTCAGGTAGGTATACCGTTTCCCATGTTCCGTGAGGACCAGCGAAGCAAGTGCCAGGACCAGCGCGCAGGCCGATAGGCATCCGGTTATGACTCCGACCACGAATCGATTCACTGTCCCACCTGCCACCGCGCCGCCGGAGAGCTGAGGGGCGTCCTCAGCAGTGGTGAAACGCTCTAACGCACTTATGCCGGCGGATTGGCCGATGATACAAACCAACAGCACTCCATTCAATACGCACACACTGATCAGAAGCGTCATCACGGCCTGGCGCCAGTGGCGCGTCAGGGAGATCAGTACTGCGATCGTAAGCGCTTGCGCCATGTTGAGCGCGTGTAGAAACACCCGGCCCAGCGCGCCGCTTGCGGGGGCCGTGTGCTCGGGGAGACTCACGATGGTCCACCCCAAAAGGATCAACCAGAACGCGCCCGCTGGGATGGCGAACCAGCCGATGGGCGCGCTGAACTTCTCAAGTTGGCCCGAGGTCAATATTCGAAGCAGTACAAACGGAAACAGCATTTGCGATGCGCGAAGATTCAGCCCTCCTATCGCAACAGAAAGCGGGATGTATGCAGTGATGAGAATAGCGGCAATTTGGATGTGCAGCATCCACTCGAGAGGAACCAGGACCAACGCGGCGCAGGCGGTGGCTGCTGCCATGAGCAGTAGCAACATCCACATGGCCGAGTTGCCATCGCCGGCCTCCGTCACCAGGAAAAGCCCAAACGCTGCGGAAGCTGCGGCGAGAATCGTTACTGAGGCGATTGTCCGGGTCATTGTACGCTGATGGAACGGCGCCAGAACGACGCGGTGACCGAACGGATTTTACTAACTAAGCGAGCCGACTCAGGTTCATGCATCAGCATGCACAGCGATACAAATACCGAACCGAATGCGATGCTTTGGGCGCCCAGATGGAGTAACCTGGCTGCGGTCTCGCTAGCCAACTCGGGTCTCGGGATGAACCAGGCGGTGGCCAGAGCCGCTGACAAAGGGATCGCCAGTTCGCCGCTATACTTCGCCAACTTCCCCAGAAACGCGGCATCCACCAGATCGCGGAGCTGCCAAAAGGTGAAGACACAGGCCACGGCGCATCCTACGAAATACCCCGTCGGAACGCTGGCTGCTCCGCGCGACGGAATAAGCAGAAAGGTCCCGCCTACAGCGGATACGGTCCATACACAGCTGGCAGCGGCTGCGCCCCAAGGCCGGCCGAACGCGGGCAAAGCACGCTGCAGGATACCTAACACTGCGTTGGGCGCAAGACTCGCCGCAAACCATCGCTGACAAGTGATGGTTACCAGCATATAAGGCGACCTACGCAATCCCGACCCGAAAAGAAGTGTGGCCAGATCCTCGCTGGTCAGGCAAATGAGAACCGCCAGCGGCAAGAACAAAAACAGCGTCGATTGCAAAGTGCTAAGGAGGGCACCCGCGGCGGCGCGCTCCCCGTTTTTCGCGGAGAAGACATGCGACAACTCCGTGAATGCGACGGTTGCCACCGCCATGGTCAGGCTGGATGCCATGTTGGACGCACGCTGAGCGTAGTGGATTGAAGCAATGGAGCCAGTGGGCAGCGAGGTGGCCAGCGAGCGCTGCCACGCCGGCATCAGAAGATACACGGCTCCAGCGAGCAGGCAAGGAAGAGCGGTTCTAAGGACATCCCGTAGCATCGGATGCCGCAAGGACGGGATGGACGGATTCCAACCAAGCCTCCTCAAACTCGAAGCCTGGATGAGAGTCTGCGCCGCCGCCCCGATTGCCATGCTCCCCAGTGCGGCAGAAAGGCCGAATCGATGTCCCCAATGCCAGATTCCGCCGGCCATCGATGCACTCATCGCCAGGCGGCCCCACGCAGGAGCGTTATATTGCCTCAGGCCTTGCAAGACTCCTGTCATGTAAGCCCCGATCATCACCAGCCCCACCGCCAACATTCCAACGGGAAGTGCGGCGATGAAGAGACTTCGCTCGATGCCCCCAAAACCGGAAGCCACCAGATTGGAAACTGCGTTAGGGAACTTCAGGATTCCGACAGCAAGGGGCAAACACAACGCGCACGAGTATAGAATCATGGATTCCATCACCGAGAACGCCTCGTGCTTGCGCCCCTCGGCCGCGAGTCTGACGGTAATTGGAACCAGTACATAACCGCCGACACCGTAAACGATGAGAGAAGAAATCGACTCGACGTAAAGAAGAAGTAGCGCAAGCACGTCGGATTCGCCACTGGCGCCGAATACCGACGCAGTCGCAATCTCGCGTACTGCACCCACAATCGTCGCCAGTATCATGACACCGGCGAGAACAGCCACGGCTCGTGTCACGCCTGCGCCGCCGTTTCGCCAAAGCGGTGCAATAGTAGAGCGCTGCAACAGGCCAGTATCGCGGAGGAAAGTGCGCCCATTGTTATAACGGCCAGGCGTGAGGGCGAGCTCGGTTTGTCCGGGGCCACCGCCTCATCGATAACCTTAATCACCGGCGATTCTTTGGCTTGGTCGAGCCGAGCCGCCTCGTATTGCTTGGCCAACACTTCAAAGAGCGCCTCATGGTATTTCACGTCGCGCAGCCGGCGGAGATATTCGAGCCCGGATTTTGGCACGTTGGTAATCGGTATCAAGGGATTCCCGGGATCCACCGGCTGATCGCCGCCGGCCCGGGTCCGCAATTGCGCGCGCAGAACCCGAAGTTCGGTTTCGCCACGAATCACCTCCGGATTCTCTTCCGTGGCACCCGCCTTCAGGCGTTGGAGAGCCGCTTCTCGGACCGTGATTTCGGCCTCCAAACCGGCCATGGTCCGGATCACGGCTTCCACTTGGCCCGAAATCTGGATCATTCCGCTCTTTTGCTCGCTGCTCTTCATCTGTTCTTCCGCGTCGTTCAACATCTTCTTTTCTTCGTCAAGCTGGGCCTCGAAGAAGCGCCGGCGCTGAACGGCCTCGGCCACGGCGAGCCGGATGTTCTGCTTGGCGAGCTCGCCTACATAACCGTTCGCAAGGGCCGCTGCGCGATTCGGGTCCGGATCGTCCACCGCGATCTTGATGAGAGTGTCTTTGCCGGAAATCAATCGGGTTCTTTGCGCCAGCTTTTTTCGGGTTTCGACAAGTGTTCGCTTGTCATACAACTTTTGAAGATCGAACCGGCGGATGAGATTGTCGGCAATGCTTCTGCTGGCCAGCAGCCCCAGGTACACGTCGGATTGTGTTCTCAGCCCCAATTCGGGCGCAGCCAGGCTCGCCAGCGACCCTAGCTGTCCGAGCATCGCGCCCGCGGTGGATTGCTGCTGCCCCGGTGGCATGATCACCGCCGTGGATGTATAAGTTGGTGGTGCAAATAGAGCGATGGCCACGGCTGCGGCAGTACCGGCCAGTATTGCGCCTGCAGCGACGCGGCGATGGGATGCGATTATGGAGGTCCATTTCCCCAAGGCTGGGATTATCTGCCCTTGCGGCGGAGCGGAGTTGGTTGGCATGGGGGCTGCTGTTGCTTCGCTATTTCAGGACATTAATTGCAGCCGCGCCTAAACCCAAATCGGCGAGGATCTGGGTCCAACTGCGCAGGCTACGAATGAAGGGCACGCGGAGTATCTCTTCGGGAACCACGATTGAGTCGCCGGGATTGAGGCGCTCTGCCTCGAAAGTTTTCGTGAACGGGCCAGCCCCATGTTTCGGCACGACAGAGCCATCCGCGCGGATGATAAAGACATGCGCCTTGTCCGCGCTCCGCTTCAGGCCGCCGGCGTCGCGAAGATAATCCGCTACGCGCAGCCTGGGTTCGTGAAGAAATGCGTTCTGATTGTAGACCTCTCCTAGAACGTTCACAGTGGCGGGACGGCTTGGAACCACGAAGCGGTCCCCATCTTCCAGCGCCAGGCTCATGAGCTTATCCAGGTTGGCGGCTTCCGGTTCGAAGTTCAAAACGATGCGGCCGGTGGCTTGGAGAGATCGCAATTGTTCCAGCGTCTTGCGCTCGGATTGGATTTGCGCCGAGAGAGCCTGTGTCTCTTCCGCGGTAGAAGAAAGATTATTTCGTCTGCCGGCGGTCTGTTCCAGATCCCGCTCCATCTCGGTAACGAACTGGTCCAGGCGCTTTTGTTGGTCGTGGCGCGTGGATTCGCGCGTGAACTCGGCTCCGTACAGGTATCCCTGCGGCGTCAAACCGCCGGCCCGCTCGATGATCCGTCCCAGCGTCTCGCCGGGCCGCGCCAGGTACACACCGGATGAGTTGAACTCTCCTTCCAGCCAGACGTAACGATTCTGCTGCATCACCGAAACGCGGATGTCAGCGGTGGAGAATATGGTCACGACATCGTCGGAGCGCAGTTCCAGGTTCTGCCCGGCGTCGTTTTCGAGAACCAGTTTGCCGAGGTTAAAGGGAAGCAGTTGCGTAACCAGCCGCTCCGGATCCGGACGCTCGATGACCGCATAGGACCAATTGATTTCCGGCACCGACCCTGCTAAGCCAGTTCCGATGGATTCCCGCCGGGCTGTGGCCTGCTCATTTGCTTTGAACTGTAAGCTGGTCTCCTTGGAGAGAGGCTTCGTCATGAGCGGGTCTCCGCTGGCAGTTGTAGCCTGTTCCTGTGACAGAACCGCCTCCTCCTGCGGCCTGGTCCCGTCAAGGGGCATCAATTCGGGCACCGAACCAGCCACGCCTGTTCGGACCGGTTCCCGGCGCGGTGTCGAATCCTCCATCGGCGTGAAGCCTAAGCTGTTCTTCTTCCTCCAGTAAGCGCGTGTGATGAGGGAATCCTTGTCGGGGATGATGTCGCGCAAACGCATGCCCTCGTGCCAGGCGAAACGGCCCGGATTGGCCACATTGCCGCGCAGCGTCACTGTTCTCTCGAAGCGCGGGCTAATGGAGCGGATATCGAGGATGTCCGCATCTCGAATCGCAACCTCGCGCCCCACGATGTCGAGCGGAAGCTCCAGGACCTCGCGCTTGTGCTCGGCGTTAATGCGTTCCAGTAGGACGCGCTTCACATCGGCCGTGGACGCAGGACCGCCGGCCAAGTGAAGCACCTCGCCCACGGTATGCTCATCCTTCAATTCGAAGGTGGCCGCGTTGCGGATGCTGCCCGCGACGGCGACCTGCGGCCCGGCCGGGGGAATGAAGATCACATCTCCGGGAAGCAGCCGCGTGTCCTTCGATTTGTCGCCGTTCAGAAGAAGATCGTAGAGATCCATCTCGGAGACTACGGCGTTGTTGCGCTTGAGCTGGATATGACGCATGCTGCCTTGGGCGGTGGGCCCGCCGGAGGCGAAGAGAACATTCACCAGTGTGCTCAACGAACTCACCGTGTAGGTACCTGGCCGGCGTCCTTGACCGACGACAAACACCTGGATAGACCGCAACTGCCCCATGCTTACGGTCAAATTGAAGTTGCGAAAAACATGCCCGAGCTCGGACTTCAGAAATCCTGGCAATTGCTTGAATTGCAACCCGGCCACCGTCACGTTGCCGGCCTGCTGGATGTATACGGCGCCGGCGCGATCCACCACCAGTTCGAGATTCAGGTTGACCTGACCCCAAACGCGCAAGACGATCTCGTCGCCCGGCCCGATGACGTAATCCGCAGTGACGGGAATCCGCTCAATCGGCGCGAAGGTGCTCGGCACTCTTTGAAACAGGGCGGCCCCAAAGATAGGCAAAATTCTGCCCACCGACGCTGCTGCGAATCGCTGGAATTCGTTGGGAGCGTCGGCTTCCGGCACGAGCGCCGGGAGTGGAGGCAGCGGGGCCTGCAACTCCCTAGGAGTGAGTGGTTGATTCGTCAAAGGGAGAATTCCCGGCGAAATGCTACGCGGCTGCGGCATGGTCCCCAGATTGGGCATGCTGGCTTGACACTCGGCACTCGTAGCGCCCAGGGGACCGTTGCAATAGTCGGATGCTCTTTGAAGTTGATCCGCTGTTTGGCAGAAAGCGGACGCGCCGGCAAGGATCAAAATCAGTGCAGGCACGCGAGTGAAACGAGAATTCATCCTCTATGGTTTCTAGCGCTGGAACAACTTGAGTTTTGGCTCCCACGTGATTTCGAGCGACGCGCTGAGGTTCCTGGCCGGACCACCTAGCACGGGAATCCAGAAGCGCTCATACTGGAACATTGCTGCCGCATTGAACTGGTGCGGCAATTCGACCGTCCCCTTGAGACTTGCGTCCGATTGCGTTCCACCGCCCTCCAGGAATTTCCCGCCGATTTTGAGCTGCCGGTAACCCGCTTGCACATTGCTGCGCGGCGAAAAATGGTAGGTGGACCAGCCTTCAATGGCCCGCCCGTCGCGTCCCACTGAGTTGCCTAACAAGTAGCCGTAGTTGGTGTTGGAGCTGTGATACTGGCTGTCGTAATAGATGTAGGTTCCACCGTGATCCCCTTCGTAGGGGGTGGTGGACGCGGCCTCCACCCGGACGTCTAACTTGGCAATGAAAGGCACATGGTTTAGGTAGAGCCCAGGGCTAAAGCCAGCCCGCCGCGGAGCCGCCAACGGGGAGGGATCATCGGTGGCATACGTGTCGCTGTACAACGTCAGCCAGTTGCGCAGGCCCGGAATCCGGTAGCGGAAATCGAACGCACCTTTGATGGCCCCGGGGTCGTTGCGGGGTGTCGAGTACGTGGAGGATACAGTAGTTAAGTTGTTAAACAAACTGCCTACTGTAATTGGATGACCAACGCCCCAGAATTCCGACCAGCGCGTGAAGCCCAGCTCCAGGTCGCCGGTAAGTTTGAACGAGAACTTCTGAGCATTGAACCAGGGCCGCCAGGTGTAAGATTGCCCGCCCAGTTTCCCGATTACCAGTTCGACTCGGATATCGCCCAAGTGCCGCAGCACGCCAGGGAGCCGTATCGGATGAACCGTGGAAAGCTTGGCGTTCTTGGTAGGCTCCGCGTTGTCGCTGAAAGTGAGTGGCGCGTCGTAAGTGGGGCCCCAATAGAGTGACTCTTTGCCCACCGAGAATTCGAAATCCCCGACTCGAACGCCGGCATAGGCTTCGATTGTCCGGAAGCGATTCGTATCCGCCTGCGTCGCTGGGCCTTGGACCGGATTACCATCCAAATTGGCGATCAACTCACGTGTCGGGAGCGAGTAGGAGGGTTCGCCCGGCGCATGCTGATACTCTCCGTCGATGTATGCGAAGAATCGTCCGGATTCCCCATGCGCCTGAAAGCCCTCAATCGAATTCCACCCCCGGCCAAACGGACGGCCGAAGTCGTTGCTCCAGGTCTCGCCGAAATGATAGCTGTCGTTGAGCAGTGGGCCCGCAATGATGCCATTTCTTACGTAGACAGAGTCCAGTACGATTTGAGCGCGCCCGGCTCCTTCTCCGTCGAACTCGCGGTGCAGCGCGGCCAGCAGCGACTTGACCTGATCGTGCACGGCCGAATTCTTCGTATCGTTCGCGGCCTCAATCTGTTGGTCTGCCTCCACCACTTGACGTAGGCACTCCGCGCGGGTCCAGGGACGGAGCCCGGAGATCTGCGAGGGTACCAGGCCAAATGCGGCTAACCGATCGAGCGCGTCATATACCCAGCTATCCATCGGAACGTAAGGCGATCCCGCCGGCGCGGTACTCTCCTCGTCATTCGTCGTCCTAGGGACCGCGGGCGGCGTCTTCGCCGGCCGATCCTCAAACCAATAATTCCGGTTTTCGCCCCCGGTGCGTGCAACATACCGGCCCACCAGCCATCCCAAGGCGCTGCCTACGGCAACGTCGGAAGGGAAGTGTTCTCTCGCTGTAACACGGCTCAAACTGACAGCGGTGGCCATGCCGTAAAGCCCTAATTGCGACAGCCAGCCAGGATAGCGCCGTGCCAACACGGATGCAATGGCCCATGCTGATGCGGCGTGCGCGGATGGAAATGAGGAATCCACTCCAGCGTCAAAGAACTTTCCAGACCCGTTTCCATCCAGCGGCCGGTCGCGCCGCGTGACCAATTGAAGACCTTCGGTCAGCACTAAGCTGTCCACCAGCGCACGCGCCGTCAGCACGCTGGAATCCCTGGCGTAATCATCCGCGTTTCGCCAACCCCACCAGTAGACAACGGCGGGGATGAGTGCCAACGAGCCGACGCCGGCATCGGAAATGAATCGGCTTCGGCTTTGAGCAATTGCATCTGTTCTGACGCGCTCACGCATATTGCGCTGGTCCGTTGCAAGCAGGAATCCCGTGCTTCCGGCGAGCGGAACCAGCCACCATAGATCTTTGTGGTGGATGTGCGCGGGACTCGCCAAAATGCATTTTTGATCTCGAAAGATATCGCTAAAGAGGCTGCTTGTGGAAGGGGTAGGAGGCGATGTTGCTCTCTCTAGAGTCTGGGTAAATGCAGAGAACGATAGAATTGCGAACGACAGAATTTTGAACCCCAATCCGCTCAATCTTTCAGTTCTTGTGTCAACAGCTCGAGCGCTTCTTCGATCCTTCGCACCCGGCTATCCAGGTTCGATGGAGTAGTCTCTGAGCGAGGGCCGCAGCGTGCGGCCACGGTATTTACGGCCCCCCGCGCAAAGGCGCTGATACTTTGCGTTCCGGTTTCGAGGCAGGCCTCTTCGAGTATCCGGTATTCTTCTTCCGAAACACGAAAGGCAATCACCCTTACTCGTTTTCGCAGAGCGTCACCTAAAGAGAACGACTTTGAGAGAGCACCTCAATCGCTTCCACGTCTACCTCAGTCGCAATGCTTCTCGACAGTAACTGGACGGAAACGACTAGCCGGAACTGGTTTTTGATCCTCTCCAGGCGCCCTTCCAAGCCTTTCAAAGGACCACTTCGCATGCGCACACGTTGCCCCGTCTTCAGCAGCGGGCAACCGCACACGGTCAGTCCGCTATCTACCAACCGGCGCACCGAGTCAATCTCCTCCTCGGGAATCGGCACCGGAACGCCCGCCACGGCGACTATTTGCGCCAACCCCGGTGCGCCCAAGGCTTCGTAATTGAGTTTCTTCTGCCATCTCCCGAAGAGGTAGCCCGGGAACAATGGGAGCCGGATCGTTTTTACACGATCGTTCCATTGCCGTCGCGTGGGGTAATCCGGCAAGAATGCCTCAACATCAAATGCGCGAAGGTAGCTGGCTACCTTCGCCTCGCAGTTCGACATCGTATGCAAGGCATACCAGCGTGAAGGTTCTGTGGTTATCATGAACTCGCCCAATCAGGCAGGCTTCGCCCCCTTCTGAAACATCCTTTGTCTCGCAAAAGCGATGCAGAATTACCTGGGCGCTAAAAGGCGGCGACCGAAAACAAAGTGTAAACCAAGACTAAAACCTCTCAGGCATATTGGCCGCTAAATCATGTCGGACTTATGCAGTCAACGGCTTAGCCGTTTACATTCTTGTCACGAGCCCTACGGCTGCCGGATTCTTTTCAGCTCGTCTGCGCCTTCGGTGGCGATCACTTTTTGATTTACCGCGAGGGCGCTCCACTTCTGGACCAATCCACTGGGCCAGTGGACTTCGAGCGTGTCCACAGTGGAAGAGCTTGCCAACCCGAAGTGCGACACCAGGCTGTTGTTTGAGTAGTAGCTCCCTCCACTCATCACTTCACTCACCCTCTTGCGGCCGCCGGCCGTGACGATGATTCTGGCTCCGATGCCGCTGCGGTTGGATTTTGTACCGGAAACGGCTACGTTCAGGAAGTTCCCGCCGCGGATCCGGTTGTGCAGCAGCGAGGGCGTACGATTCATGTTCACGATAACGATTTCCTGGCGCCCATCGCCGTCGAGATCTCCCACGGCGAGTCCTCTGGCCGGGCGCGCCACTTCGAAAGCGGGGCCGGCGGCCGAGCCCAGTTCGACAAAGCGGCCGTTGCCCTGATTGCGGAACAGAAGCGTTGGTTGAAGGTACTTGTCGCCGATCGGCTTGTTTTCCACCTCCGGATAAACGTGGCCATTGGCAATCACCAGATCGTCCCAGCCATCATCGTCCACATCTACGAATGCGATGCCCCAACCCAGAAACTGGCGCGACCCGAGCCCTGCGCTGCGGGAAACATCGGTGAAAAATCGACCATCTTCGTTGCGAAAGAGCGATGTCAAATCGCCGGAGAAATTTGTCTTGGCGATATCCAGCATTCCGTCTCCGTCGAAATCCGCCACGGCGACGCCCATGCCGGCTTGCAGATTCCCATCGAAGTTGTAGGCCACGCCAGCCGCGACGCCGCGTTCTTCGAAGGTTCCATCATGTTTGTTGCGGAACAGCAGACTGGGGGTCATGTCGCAGGCGACGTAGATGTCAGGCCAGCCGTCGTTCGCGAAATCGGCCGCGGCCACGCCGAGCGAATAGCGGCCACCCGGCCGGAGAATGCCGGCTTTTTCGGAAACGTCGGTAAAGGTGCCGTCGCCATTGTTGTGATACAGGATATTGTGCGCCAGCGGCAGCCCTCGAGGTCCGCACATGACGGGAATTTCCTTCCACAGGCAAAAGGCCCCGTCGCCAGGCTTCGGCGTGTTGTTGAGATCCAGGTCCACATAATTGGCGACGAACAAGTCGAGCAAACCATCGCGATCGTAGTCCAGGAACGAACAGCCGGAGCCGAAACGCAGGCCGTCCACTGGAAGCTTAGCCTGCGCCGTGACATCGCGAAAGGTGCCGTCTCCCTGATTGCGGTAGAGCCGGTTGTGTCCGTAGTAGGTGACTAGCAGATCCGGCCAGCCGTCGTTGTCGTAGTCGCCCACGCACACGCCTTGGCCCCAGCCTTCTATTGTGAATCCGGCCTGCGCGGCTACGTCGGAGAAATGACCGTGACCGTCGTTGTGGTAAAGCTGAGGAAGATGGCGGCCGGGCGAGGACTCGCCAAGCGTGGTCCCGTTTACAACGAAAATGTCTTCGGCTCCGTCGCGATCGTAATCAAAGATTGCAACTCCGTTGCCAGTGGTCTCGAGGATATAATCCTTGCGCGTTTTTCCACCGAACGTGTTGGCTACCGTCAGTCCGGAGGATGGCGCGATATCGATGAAGGAAACCGTAGGGCTGATCGCGATCGCAGCGCAGCCGAGAGCCAGGAGCGCGAGAGCCACGCCGCCCGAAGAAACACGCTTCATTCTATTCCGGGGGCCGGCGCTTGCGTGGCGCGGCGGTAGATTGGCGCACTACCAACTTCGGAGTGACCCCGTATTCAACTCCGAGCGGAGACTTCTTCCGCCGCAAAGGATCGATATGCTGCAACAGGGCGTGAATCGCCTTTTCGGCCAGTTCGCGCCTAGAGAGCGCGATGGTGGTGAGCGGCGGCTCAACAAACTCGGCGAAATGGATATCGTCGAATCCGATCACCGAAACATCCCTCGGGACCATCCAGCCTTTCCGCCGCACCGCGCGCATGGCGCCAATCGCCGTGAGGTCGTTTGAGGCCATTACAGCAGTCGGCGGATTCGTGGATTCCAGGAGGCGCGTCATTGCTTCGAGGCCTCCGTCAATGGTATGGTCACCCTCCGCCACCAGCTCCTCGTCCTCCAGAATGCCGGTTCGAGTGAGGCATTCCAAAAAAGCCGCGCGCCGAATGTTTGCGGATTTTAGCACCAGGGGGCCGCTGATGAAACCAATTCGCGTGTGACCGAGATTGAGTAAGTGCTCCACGGCTTGATTGATGCCGGTTGCATAATCCACCTGGATATTGTTGATGAACTGATGTACGCTACCGACATCCAGGAAGACGGTGGGGATTTTGCGAGTAACCAGTAAATCAATCAAGTGTTGGTCCATCTCGGATGTCATTACCGCGACACCTTCCACTTTGCGCTCGACCAACCGGCGAACGCATACCGCCATGCGTTCCGAGCGGTAGCCTGTGGAACCAACCATGATCTCGTAGCCGCGCTCAATGGCGATGTCTTCGAACCCCTTCACTAACTCCGGAAAGAATGGATTTGTAATGTCGGATACAACCAGCCCAAGGATACGGCTGCGCCCGGAGACTAAGGAACGCGCCTGACTGTTGGGAAAGTATCTGAGTTCCTCTACCGCCTTCCTAACTCGCTCAGCCGTCTGGGAATCCACGGTGGAGGGGTTGTTCAGGGTACGGGAAACCGTGGCGATGGACACTTTGGCGCGCCTGGCGACTTCACGAATGCTCATACGTCCATTATCCGTCCCGCCATTTATGTTCCACGCGTTTTGGGAGTTTGCCAAATCATACACCGCCAGGACCTGTTTTTCCAAGCTGAATAAAATCTCTTGACTCGGGTAACCTATTTCCAGTATTCTTTTGGAAACGTTTACATCGTAGACGTTTCCAAGTTGGGTGGGAGGGGTCACATGCGCCACGTAGCCGTGTTGCGTGCAATTGCTGTGTTTATTCTGGCCGCTGTTTGCGCTTTTGCGCAACGCGACCTCGGAACTATCACTGGTACCATCACCGATCCTCAGGGCGCCGGAATTCCCAACGCCCGAGTCACCATCACTGAGGACGCCACCGGCCTCTCTTACAGCGTCCAAACCAGCGACGTTGGGGAGTTCGTGCGCCCTCTTTTGAAAGCGGGTACATACACGATCACGGTAGAAGTGCAGGGATTCCGGAAAGCCGAACAAAAGGGCGTCATCGTGACACCAGGCGATCGCATTGGTGTGAATATAGCGCTGCAAGTCGGCCAAATCGACCAAACCGTCGAGGTCCAGGCTGCAGCACCGTTGCTGCAAACCGAAAGCACGGTGCAAGGCGCGAATCTCAACACTTCTGAGGTATCTGAGCTGCCTCTTGGCGGACAGCGCACCTTCACGTACCTGGCGCGGCTATCGCCGGGTGTGCTGCCGGCCGAAAGTGGGGCGCGGGATGCCACCGGCGGGGGATTTTCGGCCAACGGTGTTCGTTCCACGGGTGAGAATAATTTCCTGCTGAATGGTGTCGACAACAACGTCAACGTCATCGACTTCATCAACCAGACTTCCTTCGTCATCGGCCCCTCAGTGGAGGCTATCGGCGAGATGCAAATTCTCACCAATGGTTATAACGCCGAATACGGGCGGGCCGCGGGCGGAGTGGTGAACGTCAATTTGAAATCCGGTACAAATCAGATCCACGGAGCGCTGTTCGAGTTTCTTCAAAACACGGACCTGGATGCCAATCGATGGGAGAATAATTTCGCCGGCGTCGAGCGTCCTCCTGTAAAGCAGAATCAATTCGGCGGAGCGGTGGGCGGGCCCATCATCAAAAACAAGCTGTTCATTTTCGGGGATTACCAGGGAACTCGGATCAACACCAGCGGCGGCGTCATCCAGAACCTGGGGTATGGCCAATTTGAGACCATCCCCACGCAGGCTATGATTCAGGGTGACTTTTCAGGCTTGTTAGGAAAATCGATTGGGACAGCTCCGGGTGGCGCGAATATCCTCCAGAATGAAATTTTCGATCCCACCTCTACCAGTTGCATTAACGGCGTATGTACTCGCAATCCATTTCCAGGTAACAAAATACCGCTCAGCATGCTGGATCCTGCCGCCATGAAGATCGCGGCGCTCTATCCGAACACGAATCAGCCTTTTGCCAACGGGAATTTCCCCCAGAACGATTACTATGCTCTGACTGCCGGTACTCTGAACAACGACCAAGGTGATGGCCGCGTGGACTATAGAATCGACGACAAGGACAGCCTATTCGGCAGCATCAGCTGGTCGAACACTGCCAAAGGCAGCGTGCCGCCGTTCCAAGGAGCCTTGGACGGTGCCAATTTCTACGGAGTGAGCGAGCAAGACCTTGGCCGAAACGCGCAGTTGGGTTATACCAGAATCTGGAATCCCACGATTATTTCCGAGACGCGCATCGGCTTTAGCCGCCTGGTGACGGCACGCACGCAAGCCAACGCGAGCACCGATGAGTTCAAAGCGATCGGTATCGGCGGCTACGATCCGACTTCTACGCTGAACGGCGGATTACCTCAAATCGGCTTGGGCCGATACAGCCAGGTGGGCGCCAACGACTGGCTGCCGACCAAAGAATACAGCAACGTTTGGGACTTTATCCAAAACGTCTCCATCAACAAGGGCGCTCACGCCATGAAATTCGGCGCCGAGGTTCGCCCCATCCAGTTCCCCTTCTTCCAGGTGCCTTTCCCGCATGGTGAGATGAACTTCGCCCGCACTGAGACCGCGTATCCTTCCAACGCCACCAGTACCGGACAGAATGGAACGTTTAGTGCCGACACCGGCGACGAGTTCGCATCGTTCCTGCTGGGAGCCATCGACAACGGCCAGATCTCCACCACCAATTTCATCTCGTCCACGCGGAAAGCCTACGCCTTCTACGGACAAGACGATTGGAAAGTGACTCCCAAGATTACTCTGGAGTTGGGCGTTCGTTACGAGTTGTGGTCGCCCATCGGCGAGCAGTTTTCGAGACAATCCAACTTCGATGTCAACAATCTGACCCTGTACATTCCCAGCGGGCCAAACCAGAATGCTCCTCTGCCACCGAATTTCAATCAACCCTACACCTTCGGCGGAATCACATACCCGGCGCTTTTCCCGAACGTGCAGGTCTCGCGCGGTCAGGTTTCTCAATACCTGATTCCGTGGGACAAGGGCGATGTCGGACCGCGCATTGGAGTTGCGTGGAACCTGCTGGATAAGACCGTGATCCGCGCCGCTTATGGTATTTTCTATGGCGGTGAGGAACAGCAGGGAGGCAATCCGAATCGCGGCGAATCGGCGCCCTTCAACGAGTCTCCGCAACTGAACCGGCCGTCAGGCGTGAGCAGCTTCGAGCCCGATCCATTCTTTGCGAATGGAGCTGCCATCGGCGGCGTCAGTATCGGCTATCCGCTGACGGTATTCACCACCACGCCGGCTTCTTCATTGCAGTTCCGCGAAGTGGCGAACGACTTCCGGAATCCGATGGTTCAGAAGTGGAACTTTGCGATTCAGAGGGAATTGCCGGGACAAATGGCATTGGAAGTTGGTTATCAAGGCAATCACTCCTCGCACCAGTTGTTGCAGCCGGATTTCAATACATGTCCGAACTTTGCAACCACGAATCCCAATATCAATTGCAACAGCCTGAGGCCTTATCCCGATATCGGAAGCATCTCGGGCACGGCGAGTTTCGGATTCGGAAATTACGAAGCGCTCACGGCAAAACTCGAGAAGCGGCTTTCAAAGGGTCTGCAGTTCATTAGCTCCTATACCTACGGTCACGCGTTGGCCGACAGCGGAACCACGCTGAGCGGATCCAACGGCTTGTACACCAGGGATCCGGCCAATTACGCTACTTCCTATGCCAGCGCTTCCTGGGATATTCGTCACAGCTTCACCACCGGATTCACTTATCAGATCCCGTTCGGGAAAGGCATGACGTATGGCGGCAACATGAACCGGGTGGCCGATATTCTGGTGGGTGGTTGGCAGACCAACGGGATCTTGACGCTGCATACTGGTCAGCCCTACACGCTTCGCGCCAATGGTTGTCAGGGAATTTTCGGCGGGTGTTCACCCGATCTCGTGGCGGGGATGAATCCCAATGCCGCGCCCGCGGGTGGACGCACTCCGGCGGAATGGTTCAACACTGCGGCAGTGACGGCACCCGGCCCGTTGTCGGAAGGAAATCTCGGCCTTCAGACCAACTATGGGCCGCCTACCCGCACGCTCGACTTCTCGCTCTTCAAAGACTTCCGCTTCACCGAACGCTGGATTCTGCAGTTCCGGGCGGAGAGTTTCAATATCGGAAACACGCCTCAGTTCAATGTTCCAGATAATACGCTGGGAGATGCGAATTTCGGCAAAGTAACGAGTACGTTTGCCGGAAGCGAGAGGCACGTGCAGTTCGCGCTGCGGCTGCAGTTCTGATGGATCGGAAGGGGCGCCGCAACCCGGCGCCTCTTGTCCGGATGTAACATTTAGTTGGATGTTGACCGCGCTCCTGTTGTTGTTTGCCCCGTTGGCACAAACCGCCGACGTCCACGAGCGCGCGGGCCGGGACTACGAAGCCAGCGGAAAACTGGAGCAGGCCGCCGCCGAATATGAGCGCGCTATCGAACTGAACCCTCGCGAGGACAGCTATTATTTTGAAGCGGCGCACGCCTACCTGCTGCTGCAGCGCTTCGATCCCGCAGTCAGGATTCTGGAGCGCGGATCGAAAACGTTCCCTAAGAATGCTCAATTGGAATTAGCTTTGGGCGTCGGCTATTACGGCCAGCGACGCTTCACGGAAGCAACTGGCGCATTCTTACGCACAATTGATCTCGCGCCTGAAGTGGAGCAGCCCTACGTCTTCCTGGGCAAGATGCTGGATCAGGCGGGCGATCGAATGCCGGAGGTGCTGCGGCGATTCCAGAAATGGGCGGCCGCAAATCCGAATGATCCACGGGCGCAGTTTGTCTACGCGAAGGGTTTGATCGAGAGCGGTGGGGATCTGGTTCAGGCTGAGAAATTGCTGCGAACTTCCATCGCTCTTAAGAGCGGCCAGTGGGAAAGTCACTACGAATTGGGTGTATTGCTGGAGCAGCAGCGCAAGTATTCCGATGCGGTGGTGGAACTAGAGCGCAGCGCCGCGATCAACCCTAGCCAGGCGGATGTTCATTATCACCTTTCACGCGTCTATGATCGTATGGGCGAGTCCGATAAGGCCGCCGAACAGCGCGGATTGCACGAACGGCTGACGGCCGCGAGTGGGGCAAAATAGAATGAAGGGATCGGCAATGAATCGGCGGTTGTTCCTCGCATCAGCGGCGGCTGCGGCATTACGCGGCGACACAAAGTTGCTGCTCCCGAGCGACCAGGCGGACGAATACAATTTCCGCCTGATGTGGTACAACCCAGTTCCCGCCATTGATCCGGCGGCATACCGATTGCAAGTCAAGGGACTAGTAGAGAAGCCTCTCAGCTTAACTGTTCCCGACCTGCGCCGGCTCCCGCACGATTCGCAGAATTCGCGGCTCCGTTGCGTTCAAGGTTGGTCGGCCCGTACGGACTGGGGCGGCTTCCGTTTCGGCCATCTGCTGGAAGCGGCGAAACCACAGAAGAACGCCAGAGTTGTGCGCGTGGAGTGCGCCGATAAATGGTATGAGTATTTCAGTATTGAAGATTTGCTTCGGCCGCGGGTTCTGTTCGCCATGGACATGCACGGCCAGCCCTTGGCGGATCGGCATGGCGCGCCTTTGCGCATCGTCGATCCGGCGCGTTACGGCTATAAGTCGGCCAAGCTGATAACGTCTATTGAATTCGTCGAAAGCGGCAAGGGCAGCATGGCTTGCGATATCGCTTCGTATTATTCGCCGACCGGCGAGATTCAGGCAGGCTACGACACACCACTCGACCTTGGCGGCAAAACCAAGCGCAAGATCTACGGCGGCGAGATCACGGAGTACTGATGCCGCTAGGGCTCACCAAACGGGCGTTTCTACGATTGGCGGGGCTCTCCATTGCGCCCAAGGTGCTTCCTACTTGGCTCTCGCCGGCACTATTGCGCGCGGATACGGTTGGCCAACATTCTGGAAACCGCGTCATCATTGTTACTTTTGGCGGCGGAGTCCGCTATTCGGAAACGTTCGCCTCTGAAGGATTACGCAATATCCCACGCTTGGCCGCGATGCGTCCGCAAGGCTATTTTTTCAGCTCCTGCAGCAATCAAGGAGTCCTCTCGCATTTCAATTCCACCGCCAGCATCCTGACCGGTAACTGGCAGCGCGTGGACGATTTTGGATTTCAGCCACCCTCCGGTCCCACGCTCTTCGAATACTACCGAAAGACTACAAAAGCTAGCGCCATGGATGCGTGGATCGTCGCCACCAATAAGAGCTTCGCCAACATGGGATCGAGCGGCGAACGCATGTGGGGTTCGCCCTATGGTGCGAATGTCGCGCTGCCGAAGCAACTCCTCATTGACGCTGTGAAGGAAGTGGTACGAAAGAGGCCCGGCGAGGGCGTCGCGAATCGGGAGAATGTTCTGCATCAACTGGAAGGCATTCTGAGCGAAGGCTATGAGGGCGTCGGCTGGACCATATTCAAAGGTGGGCGCGATCTCGATCAGCACGTCCGCGAGACGTTGACGCATGCTCTCATCGATTACATCAACGGTCCCGACACGCCTGCATCCGGTGATGAGTTGACCTTCTTCATCGCGCGCGAAGTGATGCGCGAATTTGCGCCGCGCTTGATGCTGGTGAACTTCTGGGACATGGATGTTGCGCACTGGGGTTCCTATTCGCTCTACCTGCAGGCGGTCACCCGGACAGATCGGCTCACTGGAATGTTGTGGGATGAAGTGCAATCGAATCCGCACTACAAAGACAACACCACCGTGCTGGTTCTTCCGGAACTCGGACGTGACGGCGACATGAATGCCGCCAACGGATTTCTGAATCACCGCAGCGGCGATGCCTCCTGCCGGAACATGTGGATGCTCGCAATGGGCCATGGGATTCGGCCCGGTGAGACAGATAGACCGGTGCATCATATAGATGTCGCGGCCACCGCGGCCGAATTGCTGGGAGTGAAGACGGAGGGCTTGGCCGGCCAGCCTGCGCGAGAGATTTTGTAATGGCTTCCACCGCGCCAAAATTATCTCCGGCCCTTGACGCCATGGTGGAGCGAGGGCTCTTCAACCGGTTGCCCGTCACGTTTTCGACATTCTTCTACGATCAGATTCAGGAATGGGAACTGCTATTTCCAGCGGAGCGAAACTACTATGAGCGGCTATTCGGATTGTTGGACCGAACTGATCCGGACGCGGTGGATCGGTTATTTGCCGGCGTTCGCGATGCGGAACGCAAGCTCGGCGTCACCGATGCGAATTGGCCCAAACGCACCTTCACACTGCAGCAAGTGGATTTTCTGAATCGTTCGCCGCATTATCCGGAATGGCGCAAAGCGATCGCGGACGTTTTCTCGCAAGTTGATCCTGTGCTGGATGCCGAAGTGTCCCGGCATGGGCGGCCGCGTCTTGCGATCGTAGTTTCTCCCCAAGATATGCCGGTGGGGCCGGATCGTCTGTGGACGCGCATATCTAAGCATGGCCGGCGCGTTGCTATCGACACGCCGCCGGATGATGCCGACTACCTGCCGCTACTGTTGACTGGCCAGCCGTTTGCATCGCACGCGCCTCCGCTCGCCGATCTGATGGCCGCACACTCAGGCAGCCCACGTTACAGCGCGTGGTGCGTAGAGACCGGCGGGCAACTCGCGGCGATGTCCACTCATCCAGCTGTAGTCCGCATGAGCTATGAACGGCTGGCAAATTATCGGGCGCGCCTGATGAAAGAAGTGCAACAGGTGGTGGATTCCGGTCAGATTCGAGGCCCGCGTGAACTGGGCGCGCGGCTCAAGCAATTGAAGATCGGGGTGGACGAGAGCGAGCTGGTCGAGGACGCCACCCTGGCGGAGTTTGCGCGCGCCACGCTGCTGAGCGGTAATGGCACACTGCTCATCAACAATACGTTTGTCGAATGGGCTTCTATCCAAGCCATCCGCCGTGCTCGGCCCGTGCTGTCCGTAATTTCTTACGGCATCCGCAACAAGGTGAAGCCGTTCTCGAGTCTGCTGATTTACGCTGACCAGGACACATCCACGCCCATCCCCACGCAGGGCGACATGCTGGGCTCCTACGTGGATCTCGAGATCTTCCACCAGTACATCTGGCAGGAGTTCGAGAAGTATGCCGAATACCGGGGCAACACAGCCTTTCTGTTCGTCGCGGAAGGAACCGATGAAATGCTGGCCATCGGCCCGCCCGATTTTCCGCTGCTCGGCGTCACCACGCCGCAACACCCGGAAGGCATTTTCGGGACTCTGAAAGAGTGGCTCGCTCTGTGAGTCTGAATCGCCGCCAATTTCTGGCTGCTTGTTCTTGTGCCGCGCTAGCCCGCCACTCGTTTGCAGGCACACGCATGCCGTATGAGACGCTGCGCGAATTCTTGGAACCTGGCAAGGATGCATTTCCCGAAGAGAAGATCGCGATGGAGGTCGCCCGCCGCCTTCGAGCAGCGCGTCCTGGCCGCTATTATCCGCTGCCCGGGAATCAAGTGCGATTCGAAATCGCGACCAAGACCAAAGAGGGCTCGCCGGAGTATCGCACGGGCTATTACAAGATGAACTGGCCGGCAGGCGATACCACTATCGCGGAAGTGACGGACGAACGCGTGGTCACGGCGAAAGAGCCGCTGTTTCGCGACATCACGGCGAATGTGTTTGGCGAGGTGCCATCTTTTAAGGAGCAACTCACGCGCGGCATTCCATACTGGCGTGCGCGGCTCGACCCAGCCAGCGGAATTGATGTTTATGGCATCACGGGGATCGCGGTGGGCGATGTCGATAACGACGGCGTCGATGAAATCTACGTCTGCCAGCCAGGCGGCCTACCCAACCGGCTCTACAAATTTCGCGACGGCAAGATGCAGGACATAACCCTCGAAGCGGGCGTTGGATGTTTGGATGATACGCCTTCGGCCCTCTTTCTGGACCTTCGCAACATCGGACACCAGGATCTGGTGCTGATGTTCCCCAATGGACCAGTCCTGATGCTGAACAACGGTCAGGGACGATTCGCGGCGCGCACCGATGTTTTCAGATTTGCGCGGCCTGCACAAGGCACGTTCACTGGAATGGCAGCCGCCGATTACGATCGCGATGGCAAAGTGGATCTCTATCTGTGTACGTACATCTACTTCCAGAGCGAAGCGCAATACCGGTATCCCGCGCCGTATCACGACGCGCAGAACGGTCCTCCGAATTTTCTGTTTCGCAATCGCTTGCAACCGGATGGCTCCGGCACGTTCGAGGATGTCACGGAATCGAGCGGTATCGATCAAAACAATAATCGCTTCAGCTTTGCAGCGGCGTGGTGTGATTACGATCGAAGCGGCTGGCCCAGCCTCTACGTGGCCAACGATTTTGGCCGCAAAAACCTGTATCAGAATCGCGACGGCAAATTTCGCGATGTGGCCGCGGAAGCTGGCGTGGAAGATCTGGGGCCCGGGATGAGCGCATCGTGGTTCGATTACGATGGGGATGGCCGCTTCGATCTCTACGTATCCAATATGTGGAGCGATGTTGGGCGGCGCGTTACTTCATCGAAGGCTTTCCAACCGGCGCAACATAGTACCGCGCTCGCCGAAGCCTACCGTCGGCACACCAAGGGCAATTCGCTCTATCGCAACCTCGGCACCGGCCGGTTTGAGGAAGCGGGCGCGCGCGAAGCAGTGGAAATGGGCCGCTGGGCCTGGGCATCGGGCGGGCATGATTTTGACAACGACGGGTCGCCTGAAATTTTCATCACCTGCGGCATGCTTGCAAATAAAGGCCCCGAAGATGCCATGGGATTCTTCTGGCGCGAGGTAGTTGCCAACGCGCCGGTGGACGCCCGTCCGGCGGAGGCGTACGAGAACGGGTGGAACGCCATCAACCAGTACATTCGTGAAGATTGCTGCTGGAGCGCGCCGGAGCCGAATGTCTTTTACGTCCGCCGCGATGGCCGCTATGTTGACCACTCAGGAGTGAGCGGTCTCGATCTGCCCGAAGATAGCCGCGCGTACGCGGTGACCGATTTGGATGGCGATGGGAATCTCGATCTGGTGCTGAAGAATCGCTTGGGCCCGCAGGTTCGGGTATTCCAGAACCAGTGTGGCGGCAACCGCAATGCAATCGCGTTCTCGCTGAGGGGCCGCAAATCGAATCGCGATGCGATCGGGGCTGTTGTTGAGGTGGATGGCCGCGTACAGTTCGTGCAAGCCGGGTCTGGGTTCCTTTCGCAGCACACGAAGAAACTGCATTTCGGATTGGGCGAGGCGACAGTTGCTAAACGCGTTCGAATTCGCTGGCCTTCGGGAACCGAACAGGTGTTTGAGTCGATAGCTGCTGGGCATGTTCATTTGATCGAGGAAGAATCGGACCACGTGGTGTCGGAGCCTTTCGACGCCCGGCGCAGTTTCCCGCGAGCGGCGCCAATCGCAGTGGACAACGAACCGCGCTTGCACACCACCTGGTTCCTGGAACCCGTTCCGTTGCCGATCGCAAGGAAAGCGCCCGGTCTGCTGGTTGTGAATCCCAAGGACCCGGACGCCGAAATGTGGGCCATCTTTCGCCGCTACCTATTCGATTACAGAACCGATTTCAACGCGCCCATGCTGCTGCTAATCGATTCGGACGGCAAGGCTCGGAAGATTTATGCCGGCATGCCCAGCCCAGTGCAGATTCAGGCTGATCGAGCGGCGTCCGGCTCAGGCTCACCTGCGCTCCCGTTTCCCGGCGACTATCTCGCATCCACTCCTCGGCGCGATTACTTCAAGCTAGGCGCGGCCTTCTTTGGAGCCGGTTACCCGGATTGCGCGCTTCCTTATTTAGAGGAGGTGATGCGAAGGTCGCCCAGCGAACGGGCGCTCACGGCCATCGCGCAGATCCAACTGGACGCCGGCCGCTTGAACGACGCCCGATCCACGGCTCACCGCATGCTCGCTCTACCACCGCAGTCATCTTCAGCCGCCGACAGCCTCGGCGTCCGATTTGCAGACAAGGGGCTGTTTCCGGAAGCGCGCGATCTGTTCGAGCGAGCTATATCCATCCAGCGCGACAATACATCGGCGATCAACAACCTGGGAGTGCTTTATATAAAGATGGGCCAGGTCTCGGATGCTGTGGCCGCATTCCGCTATGGCATCCGCACGGCGCCCGATGACGATATGCTGTACCTCAACCTGGGCCGCGTGTACATTCAAAACGGTGAGCGCGATAAGGCGCGTGCCCTGATGACGGAATGGCTGGATCGCAATCCTAGCAACCCTGCGGCGCAACGTGCAATGAGAGAATTGAATTCACGGTGATTCGCAAAATCTTGCTGGTGTCACTGGCATTGATTGTCATCGTGTCGCTCCTGACGCGCCCCCGCGCTTCGGAAGGAGCGGGCCTACCCTTATTAGAGGGGGCTCACATACCAGCTGAAGTGCGTGCAGCGTTCGAGCGCTCGTGCCGCGACTGCCACTCCGAATCCACCCGCTTTCCCTGGTACAGCTACATCGCGCCAATATCCTGGCTCGTCAAAAACGACGTAACCCAGGGCAGGGAACACTTGAATCTGTCCCGTTGGAACGAGTATTCACTGATCCGCCGCGAGCGTTGCCTGTCGGAAATCGCGAATCAGATTCAGGATGGGGGCATGCCGCTCGCGTCTTATACCTGGATACATCGCGACGCAGTCCTGTCACCCGCGGATATCGATGCGATCTTTCAGTGGACGCAAGAGGAGCGTACGCGCTTAATCGCTGAAAGCGTGAAGTGACCTGCTACGACCGCACATTGCGCGCCAGCGTGAGCGACCCGTCCGCATTCGTCTTTTGCCGGCACGCCCAATTCATCGGGTAGCGAACGCCCTTCACCTCCAGCTCAGCCTTCAGCCTCAACCCGCTCCAGTCCGTTCCTTGCGGCAGCATAAGCATCGCTTGCCGGATGCCCGAAGGCTTCGGATATCCGGGATCCACGCATCCGCTGGCGTGCACTTTTCCGTGTTCGCTGAATACCGTCAGCCGCAGCACGCCAGGCACTCCCGCGACGCCGTTATTTGCTAACCCGACCACCAGACCAGGCACTCCATCCCGCTGGAAGCTCCAAATAAATGAAGGACGCACGCGATATCCGATATGCCGCGCGATATGGTCAATCGGTTCAGGATATTTGTCGTAGTAGCTCAAAACATTTTTCGCGGACTCATTGTGCCAATTCCAGACCGACCAGTAGTTGGCGCCCACGTCCAGCACATGCGAGGTGATCTTCTCGTTCAACGTGACGCCTTCATCCAATCCCACTTGCTTCGGATCGCCCGTAGTCATACCGACTTCGCAGATCGCGGCGATCCAGGGCGGACGATTACTCAGCTCCTCAATCTGCGTGTTCTCGATGAAGATGGTGTCGGTGCGGATCCAGTTGTGAGTGCGGATGGTGCGGTCCAGCAGGTCGGCGTTCCCGACGTGGCTGAAGTCCGGCTGTGTGTTGGTAACGAGCGGAACCTTGGTCCACGTCTCCAGCTGCGTATCGAGCATTTTCATCCAGGTCTGTTCGGCGACGACATTGTTCGCGAAGATATGGCCCTCGTACGGCCAGGTATGCGCTTCGCCCCAGAAGCCGTACATCATGGTGTCCATGTATTCCACCCACGGGTTGCCGTTGAATTCAGCGGCCAGCAGCTGGTTCAATTCGCGAAAAGCAGCCTGATACGCCGGATGATCGTAGCGCGGCATGCTGTGTTCTTTCTTGTAGCGCGTTTCCGACGGATTGCCTTTCCACTCCCCCTTGAGCTTCACGTAGGGAACCTTGCTCATGAGGAACTCCGGCATCCCGGGTTCGGGAAAATCGGGATTCTCCAACATGATGCGAAACCCGACGCGCTTGTTGTATTGCTTGGCTAGATCGAAGGTAATCTTCCACCAATCCGGGAAGTCCAGTTTACCTGGCGTCTTTTGGACTTCTCTCCAGTTGGGCCGGATGTAAATCTTCTGAGTGAATGGAAGTTTCACCAGATCTTCAATCGACTTCTCCAGCTTCTCGCCGGCGAGGCGCGGTGGGCCGGTATCGCCGGAAACGTAAATTACCAGGCCCATGCCGTAATTCGGAACAATTTCGGTGGATGGCGTAGTTACCATCACGACGTCGCTATCGGGTACGACGGAGTCAGTGGAATATTGTGGAAACGGCCCTTGATACAACCGGTCCTCGACGGCGGGACCCGAACCCCAGTCGTATTTCTCCCAATTGTGTTCTGGGATTTCGGCTCGCGCAGTAGCAGGGACGAACCCGGCTGATCCCACGGCGCCGGCCGCTTGTAGAAATGCGCGTCGATTCATGCGTCTCCTATTCCGGCTTGGCTTCAATCAACAGATGCTTGTCGAATTTGACGTCAAGCGTAGCCATAGGACCGCGAACGGTTCCCAGATCCTTACCGTCCACGTAATCCGTTACCTTGTAACTGCGTCCCGAAGCGAGGCCGCGCAGCGTGATCGTCCCGCTCCACTGCGGCGCATAAAACGCGTAATACAGACTTTCGCCCTTGCGGATAGCATGCGTTTCCGGCCGATCGAATCCGAGGTCGTACAAAGTTCCCAAGTATTCTCCGCGCGAGAGCATCTTCTCCTTATAAATCCCGATCCATTTTGCGAACAGTTGCTCGCGCGTAGGCGTCAGATCTTTCCCTTCTTGAAACGCACCCGCTCCCACCGGCCACCGAAAGTTAGTCCCCACCACGCCGCCGACGCCCACCGTGGACGCAAAATCGTCCTTTACCATATCCACGTGATCACCGAAGTACGCCATGGAATCGCCCTCTAGCGCTTTCAGAGTCTTGCCCTTCAGCCGTACCTGCCACGCCGATTCGGGATCGGAGGCCACCGTCATGTTCATGAACGGCAGCGTGAAGAAGCTGTAGCCGGTGCCGCAAGGGCAGAATTCCACGAGAGCTTCAGGCTTTATCTGTTGCGCGGTCTCGTAGATGGCTTGGAAGAACTTGGGCATCGCCTCCACCGATTCCTCCGGCCGCGCGTGCTTGTGCGCGGGATTGTAGCAGGGCGGCGCGCCGTTCATGTGCTGGCCATCCAGCTTCAGGCCGTCGAATCCCCAGTCCCGCATGGCTTTCACCACAATCGCTTTGTGATATTCAACCACCGCCGGATCGGCCGGGCAAAGATAAAAGGAGTTCCAATAGGAAATCTTCTGCTTGCTGCCGTCCGCATTGAGCAACAACATTTCCGGGTGCTTATTTAGCAGCTCCGTGCCAGGATCGGCCGCCAAAGGCGCCCACCACAGTTGCGCTTTGAAACCTTCCGCATGGATCTTGTCCACTAGGGCACGCATATCTGCATCGCCATTTGGATATTTCTTCGGATTCAAAAACCAATCGCCTTGTGCCGTCTGCCAGCCATCGTCGAGCGTGACCCAAGTGAACCCGAGTTTCTTTACGACAGGGAGTGCGCCTAACAGTTGGATCGAGGTCATCTTTCGTCCAAAGCCCCACGCGCACCAGATAGGTTCAAATGCGCTAGCAGGCGCCGCGTTGAAGCGGACGCCTTGCGCCACCATCACGTCGCGGTAGTCGCGCAAAGCCTGAAAATAATCGCCGCGATGCACCGCAACAAAAGTACGAAACGTCCGGAGCGTCTCACCCGGCTTCAATATGCGATCATGCTTGAATTCGACAGCCACCGTCGCACGGCTTGCATCCGGCATCGTCACTGGCGTCGACACAAGTTTCGGCGCCATTTCCAAGTGGCCGACCGCGATACCTACGTCGCGACGCCACACATCCGCCACCGGCGTGCCGCCGCCGTAATCGGGCTGGTTCATGCCCATATAGTTTTCCTGCTTGAAACCAGGTTTTAACGGAAGCACCCAATCCGGCCGCTTTTCGTACGATCCGCTCTGGTAAGACCAAAATGCGGGCTGCCCCGCTGACGCACCCGCTGCGATCGCGTAATGCTGATTGGTCCAACTGCCCACTTGCAAATCGGCCGCGCCTGTGTTGGTGTACTCAACATCGAAGAAGGCCATCCGGGGAAATTCATCGTAGACCGTTACGGTCACTGTCTTCTTCAGTGATGGCGCTGTTCCCGTGATCTCGGTCCGGAAACCGGATCCCAGCTTGTCGTGGAGCGGTTTTCGCTGGCTGCGTGGATTAGCGAAGTCCGTCACATCAGCGCCCGCTACGCGAATGTATTCAGACGGAGTGAATTCGCCGATTATCTTCTCGCCACCATCGAACTTGGCCACCACGCGGCTATGCATCGCGCGGTCGAAGTCGATGCGTATGTTCTTGCCTTCTACGCGCACCACCTCTTGAGCCGTCCCGAGTGTCGCCGTCACCGCCATCGCACCGATCAGAAGGAGATATCGCTGGATCATCGTGGTCCCATTCTAGCCGAAGAGAGCTCGTGCTTGCGATTACTTTCTATTGCTTGCGAGTGACTGTAATTTAGATTGACACGTCTTTCGTTTTCTTGTAACATTGGCAAAACGTAGTAAGTAGGAGAAAGTCTCAACCTACGGACGAGGAGCTCAGGGTACATCGTGCGAAACTGCCTTCACTCTGCAATTTATTTGTCCTGCTTAGCGTTGCTTTGCGCGACATTAGCTTTTGGCCAGGCCGACACGGCGACAATTGTCGGTACCGTGCGCGACTCGAGCGGTGCCGTGATCGTCGGCGGGACGATAACGATCACCGAGACCGACACTAGCACGAAGACGGTGGCGCGGACGGATTCTACCGGCAACTATGTCGTGACGCCGCTCCGAATCGGAAATTATTCGGTTGCAGTGGAGGCCCCGGGCTTCAAGTCCGAGACGCATTCGGGCATTGTGCTGCAGGTTCAGGACCGGCTTCGAGTGGACTTCACCATGCAAGTGGGCTCGGTGAAAGACACGGTGAACGTGCAAGAATCCGTTCCGGTGATCCAGACGGAGACCTCCGCGCTCGGGGATGTGGTTGCCAGCCAGCAGATCACGGATATGCCTTTGAACGGCCGCGATTACACTCAGTTGGCTACTCTGACCACTGGTGTCATCAAAATCACCGAAAACGGCGGAGGCATCAACGGCGCAACCAGCGCGACCAACGGCAACGCCGGTGGTGCATTCGCGGTGAATGGCACGCGGGGAAACCTGAACAACTTCATGCTGGACGGCATCGACAACAACTCCAATGACAACGCCGGCAATATCCTCGCGACCAACGTGGATGCCATCCAGGAGTTTAAGGTGCAGACCAGCGGCTACTCGGCGGAATTCGGGCGCAGCGGTGGCGCGGTGATCAACGCCACGATCAAATCCGGGACCAACGGTTTTCACGGAACGGCGTTCGAGTTCCTGCGAAATTCCGACCTTGACGCGCGCGGGTTCTTCGCGCCCGCGGATCAGCCCAAGGCACCTTTCCGCCAGAATCAATTCGGCGGAACACTCGGAGGTCCTGTCCGGAAAAACAAAACGTTTTTCTTCGTGGATTATCAAGGAACGCGCATCGGAACCTCCCAAACCGACATTTCCACAGTCCCGACGCCAGCCGAGATCGGCGGTAACTTCAGCGCTGTTTTGTCCGGCGCGCCCGTCGGTCAGATCTTCGATCCGCAAAGCACGACCATGGTCAACGGCAATGTGGTTCGCACGCCTTTCGCTGGCAACATAATTCCAGCCTCGCGGCTCGATCCAATCAGCTCCGCCGTGGCGCAGTTGTATCCGGCGCCGAACGTGCCCGGGGCGCTGGCTAACAACTATGTTGTGAACGCTCCGGGTACTGAACAGATCGACCAGGGGGATGGCCGCATGGATCACAACTTCTCCGCCCGGCAGCAGATCTTCGCCCGCTTTTCCTGGAGCCAGACGAATCGTTTTCAGCAGCCTCCGTTACCCGGTCTGGCCGACGGCGGCGGCTACAGCACCGGTAATTACATCGACGACACTCGTGGCGCCGCCATCGGATATACGATTTCCATTAGTCCGACCATGGTCAACGAGCTGCGTATCGGATTCAACCGGGCGCACTATGTCGACAACACCCCGGCCTATGGACAAAAATATCCGCCCTCGGACCTCGCGGTTCCAGGCGTTCCGGACAATGCCACGGTGAACGGCCTGACGCTATTCCAGCCCAACGCCTACCACACGCTGGGCGAGCCCGGCTATACGCCCACCACCAGCACCAGCCAAGAATTCCAATACGGCGACACGCTCAGCATCGTGCATGGAAAGCACTCCCTGAAAATGGGGCCGCAACTGCGCTGGAGCCAATTCAATCTGTTCCAGATCGGCCAACCTCGTGGCGCTTTTGGGTTCACCGGGGAGTTTACCGCGGATTCGCCCAGCTCCGGAGACGGCAGCGGAAACGGACTTGCCGATATGCTGCTCGGTCTTCCCACCAGCTCCACAATATCCACTCTGACCTATTTCGGAAACCGCCAGCAAACCTATGGGGGCTTCATTCAGGACGACTACCAGGTCTCTAGTAAGCTGACGTTGAATTTGGGAGTTCGCTACGACTACACCACTCCCATCACCGAGGCGCACAATCAGCAGAGCAACTTCGATTTCGCGACTGGACAAATAATCGTAGCCGGCCAGAACGGAGCTTCCGCGGGCCTGGTGTCCACCGACAAAGACGATTTTGCCCCACGCGTCGGCTTCGCCTGGAACCCCTTCAAGAACACGGTAATTCGTTCTGGTTACGGGCGCTTCTTCAGCTATCAGGAAATCCGCACGGGCGATCCGCTGCAGCTGGCCTACAACCTGCCGTTCTTCTATCAGCCCACTTTCATCAGCGACGGCGTTACACCGATCCTGACGGTCAAGCAAGGGTTTCCGTCGCTAAATCCAAGCCAGGCGATCGACGCGGGTGTCACGGCTTCCGGCGCCGGTGTCGGCTCGCATCTGCACGCGCCCGTTCTGGATGAGTGGAATTTCAACATCCAGCAGCAGCTGCCCGGCCAAATTCTGTTCGAAGTCGCTTACGTTGGTTCCAAGTCCACTCACTTGCAGACGCTGCTCGATCCGAACCAGGATCCGGTGCCCGGCCCCGGCGACATTCAATCGCGCCGGCCCTATCCGCAGTATGGACCCTTCACCGACATTGTGGACCGAGGGAACTCCAACTACTCGGCCCTCGAGATCAAGGCCGAGAAGCGCCTTTCGAGTGGATTGATGTTCCTGAGTTCTTTTACGTACAGCAAGTCGATGAACGATCAGCCGGAGATCTGCTGTAACGCGCCCTGGCCGCAGAACTCGTATAACGTGGCGGCCGAACGGGGCCCATCGGATTTCGATCAGAAATTCCGCTGGGTTTCGAGCTTCGATTATCAGTTGCCGGTGGGAAAGGGCCAGCGCTTCCTCAATTCCAGCCGCGCGGCGGATCTGATCCTGGGCGGATGGCACCTGGGCGGAATCTTCACTCTGCATAGCGGCTTCTATTTTTCGCCATTGATGGGCTATGACCCTTCGAACACAGGCTCCATCGGGCTGCTTCGGACGGACCGCACATGCAACGGCAATTTTCCTTCCGGCCAGCGGTCCATCAACAACTGGTTTGATGCGAGCTGTTTTCCCTTGCCGACAGGCTACGCCTTTGGCAACTCGGGAAAGAATGTCCTCATTGGTCCTGGCGGTGTGTCGAGCGACATGGCGCTGCGCAAGATGTTCGCCATTACCGAACATCAGGCGCTGGAGTTCCGTGCGGAGTTCTTCAACCTGTTTAACCACGCCGTTTTCGCGCAGCCTGATCCCTACATCACCGATGGTCCCGGCGCCACGGGCGTAATCACTTCAACGGTGCTGCCGCAGAGAGAAATCCAGTTTGCGCTGAAGCTGCATTTTTGACGAGCCGGAGTTCTGCCTGCCCAGCCAGAGCGCCTCGTGGTATCCACGAAGCCAGCCGCAGCTGCCGTAGGTTCAGGGAAAGGGTCGCCGTCCTCGCGCATTCCACGAAGGTGAAGATCGATTGCGCCCTCGATAAGCTCACGAACTTCCTCCTGGGTTTCCCCGGCTGCGACACACCCTGGCAGATCGGGCACATAAGCGCCCCAGGACGTAGGTCCTTTTTCGTAGATGACGAGATACTCCATCAACTGGTATTACACCAACGGCAGCGATTTGGTTTTCCAAGCCCGCTTGACGTAGGATGCTCCTCCCCCGCGCCAACAAGCGCGCAAATCCAGATCAAGTACCAGGTCCGCTGCCCTTGTGAACCTTCGGTTCAGGATGTAGGTCTGGCCCGGTGCCACCGAATAGGGCGTCATGGACGCCAGGCTCCCTGCGAATGATGTTTGCCTGGATGCTTTCTCGAATCTTTGTCCGAAGGTCTGGAGGCTCATCCCACGTCACGTGCCCGAGATGTTTGGTGTCGAAATGCAACTTGCTGATTTCGTCCGATCGGCAGCACCAGATCACCTCCTTACCCAAGCCGCACGCGAACCCAGCCTCGAAATAGACACTTTGGCGTTGGCCCGTGAAATCGGCTACGACAAATTCGCAGGTTCTAATCCGCGCCAAGATCTCATCCGAAATACCGCGGTTTGTCTTGGCCTGGTCAATTCTATGCGGCTCGAAACCGGCTTCTGGAATTCCTGGAGCAAAGCCATGCTGGAACGCGGCATCTAGTCCTGGGTCGAACCACATCGCTACGAAGCAAGTTCCCGGTATGACGCCACCGAGAGGGGAAGGTTCTAGGTACTTCCAACCGCGAACCGTGGTGACGTAGCCGCAAACATCCTCCTTGGCCCGTTCGGCACTGAACGCACGAATCATTCCTTCTTCTCGATCCAGATGAACGAGGTAGGTGCCAAACTCGTCCTTGTCTACCGCGCCGACAGCAGGAAAATCGAGATCAGTGTTAATCCAGATTGGCGTGCCTGGGCGCCCTTTGGATGCCAGGTAGCGCAACGCTTTGTCTACGCGTGACGCCACTGTTGTTCGGCGGTGCAACTCAATTAATCCCTGGACGTTACTGGCCTCGATTGTGATTCGCCCGCCGGATTCGGAGCCCTGACGTGCGGCCGCGCTCAGGTAAGGGTTACACAGCAAAGGCTCGTTCAGGATGGCGGTCGCGACGGCGTATCGCCCGCAACGCTGGCACTCGAATGAGGCCGATTCCGAGGAAGACAGCTCGGATTTCACACCTTCGAGTCCGCACAAAACGCATGCGCTCACGGATGTCGAAGAGTTTATCACGGGTCGACGGTCGGGTGCGTAGCTTGATTCCGGCGCCGCTCTGCCTCTTGAAAACGGCCTCAGGGACCCGCGATGAATTCTAAACGTTGGCCGCCGATGCGGCTCCGCGCACACGGAGCCCGCGAACCGGACTCCAGACCGGGAAGGATAACGTGAACGCGTTTTCGGCCATGCGCCTCGGTTGTGTTAACGTGAGGGGGATGGACACGGCGGCCGGGCTTGACAGCCTTTTGGAGCCGTTGAGCCTCTGCCTCGACGCGGAGTCGGCTCGACGTCTGGTTGCCTTTCGTGTCGATCAACCAATGCAGGCGCGGATCGAAATGCTCGGCGAGCGGGCCAACGAGGGTAATCTCAATGCTTCCGAAAGGTCCGAATACGAAGCACTGATTAACGCGGCTGACTTTATCGCAATCCTCAAACTCAAGGCTCGCCGGCATCTTGACCAGATTCCTCATTAGAAATGGATGCCGGAACCCGGCGGTTGGTGCGTGAGAGGGCTCGGGAGCGATGTGAGTACTGCCGCCTTCACCAAAGGAACAGCGAGTTCTTGCATCACATCGAGCATGTGATTGCTCGACAGCACGGCGGTTCAGACGAGGTCGATAATCTCGCGCTGGCGTGCCATCGCTGCAACCTTCATAAGGGCCCCAACCTCAGTGGAGTTGATCCCTTAACCAACGCCGTCGAGATTTTGTTTCACCCGCGGCGCGACCATTGGCCTGAACATTTTGAATTCCGAGGTGCGTACCTTGAGGGGTTGACACCAGCTCGTCGCGTGACCGTTGAGGTACTCGCGCTGAATGATGCCAGGCGTCTCGAGTTAAGGCGGGAACTCTTGGCTCTCGGCGAGTTAACCTGACACTTTTCCCGAGCGCGTCATGAGCGCCTACGCTAAAATATGATGGTGAGGTGCTTGCTCTCTTTGATGTGGCTGGCTTCAGCGGCGTTCGGCCAGACTGGATCGTTTTCCAATAAGCTCTATCCCGTTCTCAAGGACGCGGGGTGCGCCGCGTGTCACAACAGCAACGGAGTCGCCTCGGCAACCAGGCTGCACTTTCCCGATGCTGACGCGCCTCCGGATCGCGTAGAAGCGTTCGGCAATTCACTCGTCAAGTTGGTGGACCGCGAACATCCCGATGAGTCGTTACTTCTGAAAAAGCCCACTCTGCGCGTCCCTCACACCGGCGGTCTGCGAATCAAGCCGGGCAGCGCTGAAGAGGCAGTTCTCAAAGCCTGGATTCTGACGCTTGCATCGCTCTCGGGAGATGAGCTCGCGAAAGCTATGAAGTATAGCGAC